>CAMQUX010000063.1 GCA_947037905.1 uncultured Desulfovibrionaceae bacterium
TTGAGCATGCAAAAAAAATAGGTCTAAAAGTTAATTTAGGACATGGTCTTAATTATACAAATATTTTTTCTTTCGCAGATATAGAAAATATTTATGAATATTCTATAGGGCATAGTATTATGGCTCGTGCAGTATTTGTTGGTTTAGACCGTGCTGTGGGTGATATGGTAAATATTCTTGCAGGTTTTGCAGAATAAATAACTGTTTTTAAACTGAGAATAAAAATAAAACTTAGAATAAGACTTGAATAAAAATATGACTTGGAATAGCTACTTATTGCTTAAATGATGAGTAGTTATTCCATTTATTAATAGTATTAAAAGTAACTACTGATTGCTCAAAATAGCTCATTATTATATGAGTAAAGATTAAATAATAATTCTAAAAATACCTCGTACTCGAAAAATAAATAGTGATTATTAAAATAGCAAATAATTTTTGAAATAGTTACTGATTGTAGGAATAAATAATGATTGTAGGAATTGGAGTGGATATCGTTACTGTTAGTCGTATCGAGAGAATCTACAAAAAATATAATGATACTTTTGCAAAAAAAATACTCACAAAAGATGAATTACAGCTTTTACCACAAAAAAATCCTGTTCTTTATCTTGCTAGTCGATTTGCGGCTAAAGAGGCATTAGTAAAGGCACTTGAAACAGGCTTTTTGCATGCTATTACCTTCCAAACTATGCAAATAGAGAAAAATGCACTAGGTGCCCCTTCTATACGACTTTTTGCAGCAGCTCTTGAGAAAGCAAACTCTTTAGGAGTTACTAATATTAAACTTTCCATCTCTCATGAAAAAGATACTGCTATTGCTTTTGTTATTTTAGAAAAATAGTAGAAAATAATAGGGAAAAATATTTTTAATGGAATATTTTCTCTTTTATTTTATTTTATTTTTTGTTATTAAAGTATATGATTATTGCTCTTAAATGCTTAGACAGCACCGAAAACTTTGCAAAACAATTTGCCACTGCTCTTTTAGCTTTAAAAAAAGAATATAAAAGATACCCTGCAATACTTCATTTTGGCGGACTCGGGTCTGGTAAAACTACTTTTACAAAGTACCTTGTTAATTCTTTTGAAAATGCAGAAAATGCAGAAATTTCGAGCCCGAGCTTTACTTTATATAATATCTACCCTACCATTCCTTGTGTTGTTCATTTCGATTTATATAAAAATGAAGGTATGCCTTTAGATGAGGCTTTTTTTGAATATACAAGTGATGAAACTGTCCTTTCTATTATAGAATGGTCAGAACATATTCAAACACAAGAGTTACCTGCTTTTAGAATTGAACTGCACTGGAAAATTTTAGCAACTGGTAGAGAAATATTTATTAAGACTTTTGGGTTTCAAGCAGAACTTTTTTTTGAAAAACTCTAAGGTATAAAAGGTTAAAGGAGTATTTTTTCATGAACGCTCAAAATATTGTGGTGCAAAAATTTGGAGGCAGCTCCGTTGCAAATCTCGATTGCATGAAACAAGTGCTGCGGAACGTACAAAAGCCTCTTGCTGATGGGAAAAAAGTTATAGTTGTACTTTCTGCCATGTCTGGAGAGACTAATAGACTTTTAGGTCTTGTAAAACAGTGGTCTTCTACCCCAGATCTTGCTGAAGTAGACTCGCTTGTTTCCACTGGCGAACAAGTTTCTATTGCTCTTTTTACTATGCTACTCAAAGATGCCGGTGTTAAAGCTCGGTCTTTTTTAGGCTTTCAAATCCCTATTATTACAGATGACTTTTTTTCTAGTGCTCGAATTTTACGTATTGATAATAAAAAAATTTTTAAAGCCTTAGAAACTTATGATGTACTTGTTGTTGCAGGATTTCAAGGCTGTACTGAAGATGGACGCATCACGACTCTTGGGCGTGGTGGTTCTGATACTTCTGCTGTTGCCATTGCTGCAGCCATTAATGCCGAAGTTTGCGATATTTTTACTGATGTTTCAGGCGTTTATACTACTGATCCAAACATTACAAGAAAAGCACGAAAATTAGATACTGTCAGTTATGATGAAATGCTTGAAATGGCAAGTATGGGTGCAAAAGTTTTACAAATTCGCTCTGTAGAGTTTGCTAAAAAATATAATGTAATTATCCATGTTCGCTCTACTTTTTCAGACGAACAAGGCACTATTGTTAGTCAGGAGGACTCCCAAATGGAATCAATTCTTGTTTCTGGTATTGCGTATGATAAAGATCAAGCTCGTATTACCCTATCACATGTTCCAGATAAACCTGGCATTTCTGCTGCTATTTTTACTCCTATTGCAGAACAAGGGCTTTTAGTTGATATGATTGTTCAAAATCTTACTGAAACTGAATTTACTGATGTTACTTTTACTGTTCCTCGTAGTGATGTAGAAAAAACATTAGAAATCCTCACCAGTCTTAAATCCACATTAGAATATCAAGATTTGCGTTCTGATGCTAATGTGTGTAAGGTTTCTATTATTGGTGTTGGTATGCGCAATCATTCAGGTGTTGCAGCTAAAGCATTTCTTGCTCTTAGTGACGAAAATATTAATATACTTATGATTTCTACATCTGAAATTAAAATTACTTGCCTTATTGAAGATAAATATGGAGAGCTTGCTGTGCGAACTCTACATGATACCTTTAAGTTAGATGAAATGAGTTACTCAAATAAATAAATATAAAGCCAGTAACTAACTGGCTTTTTTTTTGATAATCAATAAATACTTTTTAATATTTCATAAATATTATGAGATTAAAACTTTTTAATATTTCATAAATATCATGAGATTAAAACTCTTTAATATTATAAATATCACAAAATTAAAACTCAAAATATTAGCAAATATTATGATAATATTACTAGGTATTTAAAATTACACTAGTTAATCTAAATACAATTAAATACGCACCCTCTATTGCTCAGTATGAGTAAATTACTTAATTGAAAATATTTGCTATAAATACTGAATTATCACTATATAAAAGGATTTTTTATGAATAAAATTACTATCTACGATACAACTCTTCGAGATGGTTCTCAAGCTGAAGAATTATATCTCTCAACTCGTGATAAAATCCTTATCGCACAGAATCTTGATATGCTCGGGGTTGATTATATTGAAGGCGGCTGGCCATCATCAAACGAAACCGACACAGAGTTCTTTTCTGAAATCAAAAATTATAATATTTCTCATGCTAAAATAACTGCTTTTGGGAGTACTCATAATCCTAAAAAAACAGCAGAAAATGATGATAACCTCAAAAGTCTTATAGCGTCTAAAGCTGATGCGTTTACTATATTTGGTAAAACATGGGATTTACATGTAACAGAGGCTTTAGAAATATCTTTTGAAAAGAATTTAGAAATTATTTATAACTCTATCGCTTTTTTAAAAACACACGCACCAGAAGTATTTTTTGATGCGGAACATTTTTTTGATGGCTTTAAGCAGAATAAGGAATACGCTCTTTCATGTATAGAAAAAGCCGCACATGCTGGTGCAAATGCTCTTATTTTATGCGATACGAATGGTGGAACACTCCCCCATGAAATTGCAGAAATTGTTAGCTGTGTAAAAACTTTTCTACCAGATAGTGTACTTGGTATACATACGCATAATGACTGCGATCTTGCTGTTGCTAATGCCTTAGCAGCGGTTGAAAATGGTGCTAGCCATATTCAAGGAACCATAAATGGCTACGGTGAGCGTTGTGGAAATGCTAACTTATGTAGTCTTATTCCTCTTATTGAGCTCAAAACAGAAAATGAGACTATTGGTAAAGAAAATTTAAAAAAACTCACACAAGTATCACGATTTGTGAGCGATGTGGTAAATATCTCCCCTTTCAATCGCCAAGCTTTTGTTGGGGCTAGTGCCTTTGCTCATAAGGGTGGTATTCATGTGAGTGCTGTTTTAAAAAATTCTGTGAGCTATGAGCATATTTCACCGCAACTTGTTGGAAATAAACAACGTATACTTCTTTCTCAACTTGCAGGACGCAGTAATATTATATCTAAAGCAAAAGAATATGGATACACTTTAGATAAAAATGATCCTATCATCACGCAACTTTTAGAAGAATTAAAAATGCGAGAAATAAAGGGCTACGATTATTCTGCTGCTGAGGCTAGTTTTGAGCTTCTTTTTTTCAAAACCATAGGCTGGGCTAAAGAATATTTTAAACTTATAAATTACCGAGTGTTCGATAGTGTGGACAAAGACAATAATCTTCTTTCAGAAGCAACTGTTATTTTAGAAATACTAGGTACGATTACTCATACAGCAGCTACTGGAGATGGTCCTGTTAATGCTTTAGATGCAGCCCTTCGTAAAGGGCTTTCTGAAAGATACCCTGTGGTACGTGCTATTAAACTACTTGATTATAAGGTTCGTATACTTAATCAGACTACAGCCTCTCAAGTTCGAGTTCTGATTGAATCTGGAGATAGTCATTCTAAATGGACAACTGTTGGAGTCTCTTATAATATAATAAATGCCAGCTGGAATGCTTTAATTGATTCTTTTTACTACAAACTGTTTAAAGAAGATTTTAAAAATTATATAAAAAAACAAATCAATAATTAAAATAATACTAAAAAAGAGCGAGAAATCTATTACGGATTTTTCGCTCTTTTTTAGTATGTTTTATTTAGTTAAACTAGATAATAGTCACGGTTTTTACTTCTGCAATATTTAAGAGGAGCAAAAGTATTTTATTTATAGAGAGGAGTAAAAGTATTTTATTCCTACTATTACATACTTTCTCTCATGCACTACTGTGCCTCTGACTTCTATTTTATTCTCGTTTAATTAGTGTATTTTATGCACATCTCATAGTTATAGATTTTATGTATCATATTTGTTTTGTGCATGTTTATTTTGTGTATGTTTATTTTGTGTATGTTTATTTTTTATTAATACTCATATTACACACTTTTAATGATTGGCTGATCTTTATGAAAAACAGAGGATTTTTTAGGAATATCTGTAGTAACCCAAGTGTTTCCACCAATAACAGACCCTTCACCAATAGTCACACGTCCAAGTATTGTAGCCCCTGCATAAATTATAACATTATCCTCTACTATTGGGTGGCGTGCTAAACCTTTTGCAAGTTGCTCGGAACTACCTTCTTTAGGAAAACTTTTTGCGCCAAGAGTTACCCCTTGATACAGGCGAACATTTCTACCAACAATACATGTTTCACCAATGACAGTTCCTGTTCCATGATCTATAAAAAATCGCTCACCAAGGGTTGCGCCAGGGTGAATATCTATACCTGTTTCAGAATGAGCCATTTCAGCTATTATACGTGGGATTATCTGTACTCCTAAATTGTACAGTTCGTGCGCTACACGATGATTTATAAGCGCTTTGAGTGAGGGATAACAAAAGACTGTCTCACCATGTGTTTTTGCAGCAGGATCTCCATCAAATGCAGCTTCAACATCTGTGCTTAAAAGACGACGGATTTCTGGCAATCTGCGCATAAATTGTAAGCAAAGTTCTTTTGCATTTTTTTCACAATTAATGCATATACTATCCCCTGATTTATCTCCACTACAATCAAAACAATGCCCACACATTATTTGCTCGCAAAGAGAACTTGTGATGGAATCTAATTTTGCAGCAATATGGTAGTTCATATTTTTAGTTGTAACTTTTGATAAGCCAAAATATCCAGGAAATAACACCGCACGTAATGATATCATTATTTCAGATAATACTCGAATAGATGGCATGGGGATATCGCAATGATGGCTACTCCAAGCTTCTTGTCTACTTTGTTCAGTTAATATATTTGCAATATCTGAAATATTTAAATTTATATCTTTCATTTATTTTCCTTAAAACAATCAGTTACTTAGTTATCTTATATTTTTTATTCAAATTGCTAATTTATTGAAATAATATCTCTTAAAATAAGATGATTTATTCAAATCATTAGTTTTCAGCACCCTTCTATTTATTTCTATAAAACTAATATCTGTTTATTAAAATAAGAACGGACTTTATTTCGAAATATAGTAATTAGAATAAGAACGGGCTTTACTTAAAAGACAGTATGGAACTATTGTATTTTATTCGTTCTTGAAAAGATACGTGTTATTGTTCGTTAAAAAGATCAGTGCTGAGATATCTTTCAGCAGTATCACAAATCATAAAAACTATTTGTTTCCCTTTATATTCAGGCTGCTTAGCAAGTGTTATTGCTGCATGAGCAATGGCACCAGAAGAAATTCCGCATAATATGCCTTCATTTTGTATAAGATACCGTGTGGTTTCAAGCGCATCATCATTTGAGACAGTTATAATTTCATCATAAATGTTCGGATTTAAGCATTTAGGGACAAATCCTGCTCCAATACCTTGTATTTTATGGCTACCAGCTGTTCCTCCTGATAAAACAGGAGAATCTTTTGGTTCCACTGCGATGACTTTTATTGCGTCATTTTTATTTTTTAAAAAGCTTCCTACTCCAGTTATGGTTCCACCTGTTCCCACTCCTGCTACAAAAGCGTCTATTCTTCCTGCACAATCTGCCCAAATTTCTGGGGCGGTTGTTAATTCGTGTGTTTTTGGATTGTTCATATTAGAGAACTGCGAAGGTATAAAAGAACTTTCTAGTCTTTTAGCACATACATTTACTTCTCTTATGGCACCAGCCATACCTTCTTTTGCAGGTGTTAAAATGAGTTCTGCTCCAAGAGCTGTGAGTATTTTTCGTCTTTCAATGCTCATGCTTTCAGGCATTGTTAGTATGAGAGGTATCTTTTTTATAGCACAAACAAAAGCTAAACCTATGCCAGTATTGCCACTTGTTGCTTCAATAATGGTGGTTTTTTCCGTAATAAGTCCGTCCTTGATAGCTTCTTCGATCATAAAATGAGCTATTCTGTCTTTTACAGAACTACACGGATTAAAATTTTCAAGTTTTGCAATAAGCTCAACTCCGAGCTCGTCAGAAAGTTGCAAGCGAACCATTGGTGTTTTGCCAATAAGATGAAGCATAGAAGATACTAACATAATTTTACCTATTATAAGTTTTGGTTTGCATTAAAAGGTGAAAGCTTTCGTAGATTTTCGATAATTTTAGGTAGATGTTCTAAAACAGTATCGATTTCTTTTTCTGTTGTATATCTACTTAAACTAAAGCGAATAGAACCATGTGCGAAAGTGTACGGTACACCTAGTGCACGCAGTACATGCGAAGGTTCTAAACTACCTGATGTACATGCAGAGCCGGAACTTGCACAGATTTCAAACACATCTAAGTGCAGTAAAATAGCTTCACCTTCAATGTATCCGAAAGATATATTGCTTGTATTTGGCAAGCGGTTATCAGGATCGCCATTTAGTCTGGTTTCTGGAATATTTGCTAAGATTTCTCTTTCTAATTTATCACGTAATTTTTTAACGTAAGTATTTTCTTCGTGCATATTATCAGTTGCAAGTTTTGCAGCAACTCCTAG
>CAMQUX010000064.1 GCA_947037905.1 uncultured Desulfovibrionaceae bacterium
CTAATGAACCAGAAGAAATAGATATCACCCCAAAAAAAGATACCGATACCAAAGATAAAAAAGAATAATCTTTCTACATTTTTATTCTATTAAAATGCACTGCAACTAATTTAGCTGCGGTGCATTTTATAATTTAACTGCTATTTGCCTTTATCTCACTTCGCACATATTCGCACCAGCTTTAAAACTATAAAGCTTTCATGCACGTAACTTATCTGCAACAGCTTTCACTCAAAATATACTAATAGCACAATAATTTTATATTAAAGCATTTTAAAATCTATTAAAAAATGAGAACTTAAACTCTATTTAAACCTACTTATAAACTCAGATTACTCAGTAGGAACTACTACCAAGTCTGAATTTATTTTAGGTTTTTCGTTGGGAGCACCTACAGTTTTAGGGCTTGTACCATTAGGGGTCTCCGCCACTTTAGGAGGAATTTGTCGAGTATTTGTTTTTTTTACTACGTTAGGATCTTCTACAAATTTTAGAATATAGCGTAAATTTTTCTTTGCAATATTATTAAGCAAAGCTCTTTGTAATTTCTCTAGCTCAAATATTTCAAACGACCACCGAGCTTGTATTTCTTCATTATCAAATGAAACAGAAAGGAATTCAGTATTTCGTATGCTATCATTCCATGAACGAACAAGCTTATCAACATCTTGTACTCCTGTTGGAGTATACCAGCCAGTAATTTCAAGTGTTGCGCGCCCTTTCTCTTGCGCTGGATAGATATACTTTACAAGTTTTTTCCAAACAGTCGTCCAAGCTGCAAAAAAGTTTTTACCTTTACCTATAAACACTTTATCATCTTCAGCTGTAGCTCTCACAATCCAAATGCCATTTTTATTTTCCACTAAAATTGTTAACATCGCCCATGGCGCTTCAACAACATCAAAAAAGTTTAAAACAGGAAGCACACTGGTTGTTATTTTTCTTTCCACTGCACGCTGTATATTTTGAGTCATTTCTTTCTCAACTTTTAAGCCTTCACCATACTCCACTCGACTACTATTTAACTGCACTCTAGTATCTAAAAATCCTAATGATTCAAGCTCATTATAAATAAGCTCAACATTCATCTCTGCATCTATCTCTAACTCGAGTCCATTTTCTACTGTTGCAGAATACCCCTTTTTATAATTTTTTACAAAACGTTCTGCTGATGGACGATAGAGTTCTTCCATTATTTTCAAACGCTTAGCACTAAAATTTTGAGGCAAAAATTGACGTGCACTTGTAACAAATGCTGTTGAATAAGCCTGCTGTAAAGCTCTTGCATACATTTGGTTGTATGACATTCGGTATTCTGGCTTATAGGTAATTTTTATTTTTTCAGCAAATACAGGAGAAACAAAAAGTCCTACTATACTTAGCAGCAAGAGACATATTCTGCTACTTTTTTTCATTTCACAACCTCGTTATTTTTTATGGAGAAACTAAAATACCCACACGACATCCATCAATTATTGCTCTTTGAGCAAAATGAAAGCTCAAATTTTCATTCAGTTTACCTGAGAGAAAAATATTAATACCATCTGCGCTCACACCAGCTGCTGGAATTACTGCAATATTATTTCCAAGCCCTTTATACCGATTATTTTTATCTTCTATAAAATATTTCACCACACCATTTTTACGAGCTGCAACTCGGCTTAACAAAAATACTCCATAAATAGGTGCGCCGCTTTTATCTGCTATAACAGGTAGAATTGCAGGTTTTACAGGAAGATGGCGTGCATCTATAAGAATACCTGTATACATACCCATAAGCGGAATTGCTATTTCTTCTCTCTCTTTCCAGATAACTTTATTTAAAGATAGTTTCGTGCTTATTCCTGATAAAAAAGGAGCAGTTGCTGGATAAAGTAAATTTCCTATTGCTTCAGAAAAATAGCTGTATACTGCAATATTTGTCTTTCCACCTACTTCATATTCTTGAACTTGGCTTGCTTGAACATCTCGGTAAAACTCTTCTCGTTTTTTCTCAGACAATGTGCGCCCAAACGCGAGTCCTGACCGAAGAGATATGGTACCTAGTGTTTTTTGTAAAATTGTCCATGCTTTGAATACTACTTGGCGTGTACGACGATTTTTTTCTCGTGCTGGATCATACACATCTGTATAATCTGCGCTAAATTCACCATCATAACGAATAAAACGTTCTGCCCAGTTGATTGTAACATTGCCTTTTCGCTCTACATAGTTATTTTGTCTGCCAAGAAAAAAACTCGTTCGAATTGTTTCAATTTTACTTTCTTGTTTTTTTTCGAATCCTTTTTCCCATTTATCTAAAGATTCTTCTTTAACAACACTCATTTCTTCCTTTGAAAAAACTTCTAGCGCTGCAAAGCTAACACCTGTAGAGGCTATAAAAATGCTTACATTCAGCAATAAAAATACTATATGTCTCATAAAACCATCCTATTTTCTCTATTTTAGAATATGCAATTGCTCTTAGTTGTACAAAAATATTTTTGCTTCATATATTTATACAGGAAAAATACTGATGTATGTTTGATATTATATGCTATTTTAAATAATTTCCTATTTTTTCACATACTGTATCTAATTCATTTTCTTGCACCCAGCAAATTGACGTATCTTTTCTAAACCAAGTCATTTGCCGTTTTGCATATTGCCTTGTTCGCAGCAACCATTCTTTTTTTGCATCTGCGAGACTTATTTTTTTCTGCACATACTCAAGTAGCTGCGAGCAGCCTATCCCTGTCCATGCAGACATGGTCGTTTGTGGGCATTTTTCAAAAGCTTTCTCTATTTCAGCAACAGCACCATTTTCAATCATTTGATCTATACGAACAGCTAAACGAGGCGTTAAATCATCTAAATTTTTTATAATACCTATCTGCAAAGCTTTTACTCGTGCCTCACCTTGCGGTTGCTGATGCCAATAACTAATAGTTTTTCCTGTGCTTAAATATACTTCATATGCTCTACACACTCGAGCTGTATCTGTTGCATGTAGGCGTTTTGCGCTCTGTGTATCGTACAGTTCTAAAAAATTGTAAATATGCGGAGTTCCGTGCTTTTTTTGTAACGATACAACATCATCTCGAATTTCTTGTTTTACCGCTGGAATTGCAGATAAGCCTTGCAAAAGTGGCGTTAAATAAAAGCCCGTACCGCCAACAAGAACTGGTAGCGTTTTCTTTTCAATCGTATCTAAGCGTGTTAAAATTCGCTCTGACATGCTTTGCACGCTTATTTTGTCTTCTGTCGCAAGAAAACCATACTCATAATGCGGACAGATTTTTTGCTCTTGCGCTGTTGGTTGAGCTGTTACTATTGGAAAATCTGCATATACTTGCCTTGAATCAAAATTAATAACATTTATAGGAAATACCTGTGCAATCTTTGCTACTAGCGCACTTTTTCCTGTCCCTGTTGCACCAACAAGAGCTATTATTTGATGCTGCGTATTTAATTTGTCCATAGAGATATTATTTGCCTTTATACTCGAGCATTATAATGAGTCTCTAGTATTAAATACTTTCATCTCTTAATACTGCCATTATTTCATTTTATTCTCAAGCAAACTATCTCATAATTTTACATATTTATGATTTATTTTGCATGCGTTCTTTTAGGGCAGTAAAAACACATTCAGGAACAAGCCCTTTTACATCGCCACCATGAAGAGCTACATCTCTTATCATTGTAGAGCTTAAATACATCCACTGTAAATCTGACATCAAAAAGACTGTTTGTATTTTTTTGCTCAATTTACGATTCATAAGCGCCATCTGAAATTCATATTCAAAATCTGACACAGCTCGCAGACCTCGAAGTACCACACTCACACCACATTCTTGCGCATAATCAATCAACAGCCCTGAAAAACTTTCAACTTGAATTTTTTTATTAGGTGCAAAAGCCTCTCTGGTCAAAGCAACTCGCTCCTCCAGAGAAAAAAGAGGAGATTTAGACCGACTTTCTGCAACAGCAACAATTATAGTATCAAACATTGCAAGCCCTCGTTCAACAAGAGCCATATGCCCTTTTGTTAATGGATCGAAGCTTCCAGGATAAATTGCTACTTTCGAATTCATTTTTTTTTCCATAATAATATCCTCGTCTGTCCGTAAAGTCTTTCTAACACTAAATCAAGTTCCGCAAAAGCAAAATCATCAACTGCTAACTGCTCTTCCACCTCTGCTATAAGATATCCATCTTCTTCTAACCATTCATTTTTGAGTATTCTTTCTATAGTACCTAGCAGTAGATTTTCTCCGTAAGGTGGATCTACAAAAATAAGGGTAAAGGCTTTTTTTGCTTTTTGCGATAAAAAGGATAAGGCATCTTTTTGTATTATTTGCATGCTTTGGGGAGATATATTGAGTTTTTTTCTGTTTATTTCAAGAACAGCCACTGCATTTTTGCTTTTTTCCACCAAAAGAGCATAATCTCCGCCACGGCTTAAAACTTCAAGGGCAAGGCTTCCGCTCCCTGCAAAAATATCTGCGACTCGGCAAGAGTCCCACTGAACGCCCCTTGCTTCGAGCATGGAAAAAATAGCCTGTCTTACTTTTGCAGTAGCTGGACGATATCCTTCCCCTTCACTTGTAGCAATAACTCTGCCACCATATTGTCCGCTTATAATTCGCATTGAAATCTCTTTTTTCTTTTAAATATATCTCTTTATCTAACAAAAATAAAAATAAAATAAAAGTATATTAGAGCACGAAAAAAAGATTTATATAGATTTATAGCCTCAGATATTTGCCATATAATTTTATTTATCCTAATAATGAGAGAGAGCTTGAAAAAAAGTAATTAAACTTCTATAATAAAAAATAAATTATAAGGATTATAAAAATATTCATGACAAAAAATACCGAAAAAGAAAGCAACATATATTTTCAAGAAGACGCACAAATACTTGCCCGTGTTAACGAGGAAATGGCAACAGGACTTGAAATACTTAAAGATATCGATTTAGGCATCTGCATTTTTGGCTCTGCACGAGTAAAAGAAGATACTGAGCTTTATAAAAAAACATGTGAGTTAAGTAAAAGACTAAGCAGAGCTGGCTTTACAATAATAACAGGCGGAGGTCCTGGAATTATGGAAGCCGCAAACAGAGGTGCTTTTGAAGAAAACACGGAATCTGTGGGGCTTAATATTCAGTTACCTAAAGAACAAGAGCCAAATCCATACTTAACAACAAGTCTGCATTTTCATTATTTTTTCATACGAAAATTCCTCTTCGAGAAGCAAGCAATCGGATATATTGTTATGCCAGGGGGGCTTGGAACTCTTGATGAACTTTTTGAGTTACTTGTTCTCATTCAAACAAACAAAATTCCTCCTCGTCCATTAGTTTTAATGGGAACAGATTTTTTTGATGGTTTATATGACTGGATGAAAAAAAGACTTCTTGCAATGAACTACTGTACACAAGCAGATTTAGATCTTTTTATTATAACGGACTCTGAAGATGAGGCAATAGAGCATCTTAAAAAAACATGCGCTAAATAATATATTCTCTAATATTTCAATAGTATATCTACACAAATTATGAAGCATTTTTATGCTTTTAGCGAACACTACATTAAATAGACACAATACAAATTAAAACAGATTTACCTTTCGGGCGAATCTGTTTTTTTTAGTAATAGCTCAATTTTACTATCAATTTTTGAAAAATAGGCTTGAATGATATGTTTGAATTACATATTTGAAAAAAAGACACAAAATAAACATAAGTATACTTTAAAAAATCAGGGAAATAAATTTTATGCAAGCACATCTTTCGAGGTGTTTTTTATAAAAAATATACCTAAAATTTGTATCTCATTTCAATATTTTTACTAATATAATCATTCTAGCATGAGAAAAACAATATAAAAGTAAGTGTAAAAAATTGAGATTACTTGCGTGCTCAAAAAAATACGCTCATAAATTATTCCCGCAAGAATGTGATATTTTTCTTGACCCAAGAAATATGTTTCGTTATGTTTACTAAAAATAAACGTTATTAAACAAAAGGATTCTTATGAATAAATTTGATGAGTTCTTTGAGCGCCTTTGTTCTATTTCTAATATAAAGAATCAATCAGATTTAAGCCGTGCGCTTGATGTTGGGCGTGCAGCCATATCACTGGCAAAAAAGAAAGGCGTTGTCCCTTCGAGATGGATATTAACACTATCAAGTAATTTTGCTTTGAATCCCCTGTGGTTAGAAAATGGAATTGGCGAGTGCAGGTTTGAAGATAACGAAAGTGATTTTGTCTATATTCCAAAAGTTGCAGCACGTCTATCTGCTGGTGGCGGTTCTTTTCTTACAGAAAACAATATAGAATCGTACTATTCCTTTGAAAGAACTTGGATAGAGAAAAAAGGTGCGAGCAAAAATATGGTTCTTATGGGTATTGTTGGAAACAGCATGGAACCAGAGCTACATGAAGGTGATACAGTACTTGTCAATCAAAACATAACAAATATTCTTTCAGGAGCAATTTATGCTGTGGGGATTGAAGATACTGTTTTAGTAAAAAGAGTAGAAAAACTACCTCAAAAAATCGTTCTACATAGTGACAATTCTGAATATACCCCTATTGTACTACAAGGTGAAGAGATAAATAGCATACGAATAATTGGAAAGATTATCTGGACAGCACGAGAATATTTTTAAACATATGTCAATTTTTTATTGACATATGTTTCTTTCTTGTATAGATATGGATTTAAGGAAAAGGAGAATTTCTATGCAAAAAAGATTTTGTGCCTGCGGAGTAGCAGTCTGGGTAAGTTATTTAAGTAAGGCCAACTGGAAAGCGCTTTTTTTTGTGAAGGTTCAACAAAAAATAAAAACTGTCCATAAATGTCCTCATTGTAATCAATATATGAACATTGATAGTTTGCGCTAGATAATAAATAGCAAGCATCAGAAAAAATTTATTTGAGATAGTGCCTGTTAGTTTGTGCTAGTTTAAGTAGGTTGTGCTAGTTTGTGCTGAAGAATAGATACTGTCCTTTAGATTTTTTTATCGAGGATATTTTATCTAAGACAATAAATCATATCCCTCTAACTAGCGTAACAATTAACAGTACTGCCACTATAGACTAAACTGAAAGTTTTTTAAGTAGTATAGAATCAGCTACTTTGACTAGAATATATTTCCCTCTAATGATTTGCTTATTTTATTCGAGATAATTTACGCTATTTTTGGTCAAAATAATTTGCGCTATTATTCAAAATAGTTTGTGCTGAAGAATAAATACTGCCCTTTAGAAAATATATTTTTATCGAGAGTATTTTATCTGAGACAATAAATCATATCCCTCTAACTAGCGTAACAATTAACAGTACTGCCAC
>CAMQUX010000065.1 GCA_947037905.1 uncultured Desulfovibrionaceae bacterium
TTTAGGCTCAGGTGCCTTTGCTAATTCTGGCACTGGCGTTAATGCAGGAGCTTGTTTTTTCATATCTTCAGAGTTAACAGCAGGAGCAACAACTGCAGCACCAACGGCACTTGCAGGAGCAAGCACTTGTCCCTCTGTTCGAGGAGCAAAGTCAGCAAAACTTCCAGTCTTTCTTACTTCTTGCGGTATATTTTCATTTACAACTTCGCTTACAATGGTAGATTCAACCTGTGGAGTTACATCTACAACAGCATCAGATACAGGCGTAACTATTTCTCCAGGCATTTCTTCTTGTACAGAGCCTAGGAATGAATTTTCACCATAAAGGTTCGTATCATCAATCCGTTGCCCACCAGTAGCAGGAAGAGCTTTTTTTTCTACAGGAGGCACTGGTATAACTACAGGAGCTGTTACAGCATACTCATTTTTTTTCTCAAAAGGCTCCTCTTGTGGAGTTCGCTTTACAGTTTGTTGCAAAACAAGAAGCTCTTTTAATGCTAGAACATCTGCTCTTAGTTCATTAATAGTAGTATCAAGGTCATTAATTTGTTTTTTAACTGTCCCTGTAGATGTTTCTTTAGCGCGAATTTCTGCAGAAGTAATATCAAAATATCGAGGTGCACTATCACGAGATGATTCGGCAGCAGGAGACACACTAGCAGTATTTGGTGATACAGCTGGTGCTCCTTGCGGTTCCACTTGATTGAATTCTTTAAAACTACATGCAGACAATACTAAAAAGCTACAACAAATTAGAAGCACTCTCATAATAATATCCATTCCCTCTATTAAAAATTTTCTTTTTTTATATATCATTTTTATAATATACACAACCCCTTATTCTTCTTAGCAAAATATAATAATTAAAAAAATACTTGCAAGAAACGAGTCTTATGTGTAATTTTAATCTATCATCTAAATAGATTTTTAAGGGATACATCTAATTATGCTTGAATTTTTCATTTATCCAAAAGAAACAACAACCCTAGACTGGTATTTTTTTGTATATTCACTTTTTTTAACTTTTTCTATCGGGTTTTATACCATTACATTTGGTGCTGAAATTATAGCAAAAACACTTAAAAAAAACTTTTTTAATAAATTAGCACTACAAAGTTCTAGAGTTGGGTTAATTTTTCTCATTTTTACCATTATTACTTCTCCTTTCTTACGAGATGTTGCAATAATACTACTTAGCCCTAAAAATGATTTAGCTTATTTTTTACTATATAATTTGAGCTCATATTCTTTTTTATCTTTTTTGCTAGCCTTTTGTTTTGCTATTTTATCTTCTGTCTCTCTATTAAAAATATCTCAAAATTCCTATAAACATATAATTTTTACTCTATTGACTCTTTGTTTTGTTCTGCTTCCTGATGCTTTCTTTTTCTTTACTCACTTGACCACCTATTTTGAAGGACATGCTTTCTATTTCCAAGGACTCATTGGCAGTGTTCTTTTCATGCTTATATTCCTTGTACTTAGACGCTCTATGGACAATTTTGGTAGAGATTATTATATCGTTATACCTAAATTCCTTGCAAGCATTGCACTCACTTTTATCCTCGCCTATTTTGTTGCTGTCATGCTCCTTTACTTTGCGACCGATTCACCTTTTATTCTTTCAAGTGATGCCTTTTATCCAATACATACAAAACATTTTCTCCTTTTCTCTCTTTTTACACTTATTACTGTTGCAAGTTGCTTATTACTTACAGTTCTTGCAACATATCCAATGCGATATAAACCGCTAGCATTCACTGCTTTTCTTTTATTTTTGCTGATGCTACCTTTTACACTCCCTCTTTTTTCTGAAAGAAAAATTTCTGCCTTTACAGGTGCGGAAATAACTATAGAACAAAACTATACTAGTTCAGAAAAAACTTTAGCAAATAATGGTGAGCTCACTAAGGATAAACGTATTGATAATATTTTGGAAAAAAAGACTCAAGAAGTTAAATAGAATTAGCCTTTAGAAACAATATAGAAATTAAAACCCCTGAATATAAGATATTCAGGGGTTTTAATTTCTATAAGTTTAAACTCAGCATTATCAGATAAAATATTATGTAAAACTGCCCAGCCCTTATATAATATTTTATTTACTTTAAACACTTAATACAACACAAGACTGAGTGGAAAATATATATTGGTGCACAAAAGTATCAATATATACATCTAACAATCTTTTTAAAAATGATTTTGTATAAGTACATACTAGCATTAGGATTAAAAGACGTATTAATTTATCATAGAAAACAAAAACTGTAATAACTAAAGCGTCATATCTCACTAATAAATCAATATTTATTATACAAACAATTCAAAAAACTAGTACCACTTGCTAAGTCTATTTATGCAAAAAATAGACTTACTTATTCTATATCTTTACTATTTGAGATATTGATACTTCTTAATAAATTACCCACAACATACTAAATTATGTGCTATTTTATGATATAAAAAATTATCATTACCTAATTTCCCTTGAACAAGAATTAATGCTTTATTAAAATATTCTTTGGCCTTTAATGTATCACCACCAAGTTGCACAATTAATCCTAAATTATTATAAGATGTAGCTTCAACTATTACCATCTTTCCCTTATTTGTAAGCACAATAGCCTCCTTTAACACTTCCGTTGCGACAACTAAATTCCCTTTATCTGCTGCTTGCATGGCTCTTCTAGTTAAGCATGTAATTTTCTTTCCTCTACACATAATAATCTCCTTCTTTGAAAGAAGATATCAAATTTGATAATCAAAATCAATTACTTTTTTAAAGTATTTTCCTCATATTTGGCTTTAGTTTTCTCTATTTTACTAGATTTTGAAAATTTTATATAAAAAAAGAACAGAATAAATTCTGTTCTTTTTTTATATTCATAATAATATGTTTATTATTATATTTTTGCCTTAGCTATTTTCTTAGCAGGTAGTTTAATACCTTTAACATCGGCTTTTTTTACTTCAGTTTTCTTAGTTACTTTTTTAGGAGCATCAGTAATCTTTTTCTCTGTTTTTTCAACTTTTTCTTTTGCGACAGTATCGACAGTTGCAGGTGTATCATTTCCTTCAACTTTTGGAGCTTTCTTAGTCAGTTCAACAATAACCATCGGCGCACAATCACCAACACGTGGTTTACTTAATTTAAGAAGACGGACATAACCACCTGTTCCATCAATATAACGAGGACCAATTTCATCAAAAAGATGTTTTACTATAGCATGGTCATTCAACACTTGATAAGCTAAACGACGTGCATGTAAATCATTTTGAATCGCCCACGTAATAAGCTTTTCTACAAAGCCACGAAGCTCTTTACCCTTAGGTTCAGTAGTACGAATTGATTCGTGCTCTAAAAGAGAACGTGTCAAATTTAAAAACATAGCTTTACGATGACCGCTTCCTCGTCCAAACTTTCGACCTGATTTGTTATGCCTCATTTTTTTCTTTCCTCTTCAACCATTCTTGATGTTTTGCTTCAAAGTCATCCACAGGCATGCCAAAACGTAAAATCATACTTTCAAGAACTCGACGAATTTCGTCTAAAGATTTACGCCCAAAGTTTTTTGTTTTAAGCATAGACTGCTCTGTACGTTGAACAAGTTCACCTACATACTGAATATTTACAGCTTTTAGGCAATTTGTTGCTCGAACAGAAAGCTCCAATTCATCAATACTTTTAAATAAGTTAGGATTAATATCAAAGTTTTCTTCTGCTTCATCTGTATGACCAGAAGAAATTTCATCAAAATTAATAAATACTGTAAGCTGTTCTTTCAAGATTTTTGCACTATAAGCAAGTGCATCTTCAGGAGTAACAGACCCATCAGTCCAAATATCTAAAAGAAGCTTATCGTAGTTGGTCATTTGTCCAACACGAGCTTGTTCTACAGTATATGCAACTTTTCTTACAGGAGAAAAGCTTGCATCTAAAAGAATAATACCTATTTCGTCTAAAAGACCTTCATGCATATCTGCGGGCATATACCCTTTACCCATTCTTATTTCAAGTTCCATACGCAAACTTTTTGCTTCGGAAAGGGTACAAATTACTTGTTCTTTATTTAATACAGTTACATTTTGATTCTCTTGAATCATTGCAGCAGTAACTTCGCCTTTTTCAGAGGCTTCTAAGATAAGACGTTGTGGCTCATCACTCACCATAGCAAGACGAACGGCCTTTAGGTTTAAGATAACCTCAGTCATATCTTCCATTATGCCCTGAACTGTAGTGAATTCATATTCAACACCTTCAATACGGACAGCAACAATCGCAGCTCCCTGCAAAGAAGAAAGGAGTATTCGACGCATAGCATTACCTATAGTCGTCGCGTATCCACGTTCAAGAGGCTCGCAAATAAATCTGCCGTATGAATCCGTTGAAATAGAGTCTTTTACAAGTTTCTCAGGCTTCACAAGTTCAAACCAGTTTCTACTGTTTACAAGCTTCTCATCAGATTCAATAAGCATATATCACCCTCAATTCCTATTATTTTGAATAAAGTTCGACGATTAATTGTTCATTAATTGGAAATTGAATGTCTTCACGAGCTGGTAATGCTTTCACAGAACCTTTAAATGCCGCTCCATCACTTTCAAGCCAATCAGGACAACCACGACGAGCAACAACATTTTGTGCCTCAACAATAACTGGAACTTTTCGATTTGCTTCACGAACTTCAATAATATCGCCTTGTTTCACTTGCATAGACGGAATATTCACACGGCGACCATTTAACATGAAAAGTCCGTGACGAACAAGCTGTCTTGCTTGATCCCTTGAATGGGAGAAACCTAGTCGATAAATAACATTATCTAAACGGCGTTCTAAGAGCACTAATAAATTAGTACCTGTTACACCTTTTTGAGCATCTGCACGTTTAAAATACATACGGAATTGCCCTTCAAGGACACCATACATACGACGAACTTTTTGTTTTTCGCGTAACTGAATAGCGAAATCACTCATTTTTTTACGAACTTTTGGTGCAGCACCTGGCGCATAAGGACGACGATCGAAAGCACACTTATCAGTATAGCAACGATCACCTTTAAGAAAGAGTTTTTCTCCTTCTCTGCGACACAGACGGCATTTTGCTTCTCTATATCTAGCCAAGGTTTTCTCCTATACTCTGCGACGCTTAGGCGGACGACAGCCATTATGCGGGATTGGGGTTACATCACGAATAAAGGACACTTTGAAACCGGCTGCGCTTATTGCACGCATAGCAGATTCTCTACCTGTTCCAGGTCCTTTTACAAAAATTCCAACTGTACGCATACCATTATCACGAGCTTTTGTTGCTGCTTGTTCTGCAGCTACTTGTGCAGCAAAAGGTGTACTTTTGCGCGAGCCTTTAAAATGAGACCCTGCACTTGCCCAGCTTACAACATTACCTTTTTGATCTGTAAAAGTAATGATTGTGTTATTAAATGTTGCTTTAATATGAGCAACACCAACTGGTATGTTTTTTTTCTCTTTCTTCTTTCCAGAAGAACGACGAGGATTTGCCATTTATCACTCCAGTTTGTTCAAGGGAAATTTCCCTGTACTACATTCGCGTCATCCCCCAACTTGTGGGTTTACACGCTGGACTCTAGTTTATTTTTTCTTTTTCTTGCCAACTACACCACGACGTGGCCCCTTGCGGGTACGAGCGTTTGTGCTAGTTTTTTGGCCACGAACAGGAAGACCTCGACGATGACGAAGACCACGATAACAACCTACATCCATCAATCTCTTGATATTTGCGGCTATTTCTCGACGTAAGTCACCTTCAACTTTGTAGTGCTGTTCAATTTCTGTTCGGATAGAATTTACTTCTTCTCCTGTTAAATCATCACTACTTTTAGTCCAAATAATTCCTGTTGTTTCCAAAATCTGCAACGCTGCTGCATGCCCTATTCCGAAGATATAAGTCAATGCAATATCCACACGTTTGTTTCTTGGCAGATCAACACCGGCTATACGTGCCATTCTCTACCCTCTTTGGTTAACCTTGACGTTGCTTGTGGCGGGGATCTTCACATATCACCCGTAACACACCTTTACGACGAATCACTTTACATTTCGTACACATCTTTTTTACTGATGGTCTCACTTTCATGACCAGCTCCCACATTCTTCCATATATAAACATCCGCTTTAGGGATATTTAATTAAGTTATCCTCATACGAGGTTATACAAACAAAGATTTTGTAGCTTATCTAATATTTTCTAAAAATACAAGTACAAATATCAATATTATCATTTTTATATTTATTAGCTTACGCTTAATATAATTGGCCCGTTACTTGTTATTGCTATAGTGTGCTCAAAATGCGCTGAAGGCAATCTATCTTTAGTAACTACAGTCCATTTATCATTTAAAACTTCAACATCATAATGACCTGAAGTTATCATTGGCTCTATACTTAAAGTCATACCTGCTTTTAAGAAAATTGGCTTAGATCCTTCTGTATGAAAATTAGGTACTTCAGGTTTCTCATGGGGACTTGTTCCTATTCCATGACCTACAAAGCTCCTTACCACTCCAAATCCAGCATCCTCAGCAGTCTTTTGTATTGCACTTGAAATCGCATATAAATCATTACCAACTTCAGCTTTTGCAATACCATCGTATAAAGATTTTTCTGTGATGGATAATAACTTTTCCAATTCAGAATTTATAACACCTACACCCCACGTACGTGCGGCATCTCCATAAAAATTTTTATAACACACTCCAAAATCAGCACTTACTATATCACCTTCCTGTAAAATCCGGTCTTCAGAGGGGAAACCATGCACGACTTCTTCATTTATGGAGCAACAAAGTGCATAAGGAAAACCATATAATCCTAAAAAAGCAGGACGAATACCTGCTTCTTCACTTATTTTTAACGCTATTCTTTCTAAATCCATTGTACAAATACCAGGTTTTATCGCTTCACCTATAGCATCTAGCACTACTGAGACTAATCTATTAGCTTCTCGCATAAGAGCTATTTCTTGATCATTTTTAAGAAATATTCCTCGAAATTTTTTCAATCTAACGTCCCTTAACTTTTTTCTTTTGCGCCATTAGTCCTTCATAATGCTGTGAAATCATATGAGATTCAAGCTTACTCATGAAGTCCATAGCAACACCTACTACAATTAAAAGCGCTGTTCCTCCAAAGTAAAAAGGAGCATTAAAGCGTGCAATTAA
>CAMQUX010000066.1 GCA_947037905.1 uncultured Desulfovibrionaceae bacterium
ATAGTGAGTAGCGCTTCTATGCCCTCTATTTTTTCTGCACGAACTAAACTTATAAATGTATTTATGCCACAAAGTACGCCTTTCTCTGCTTGAATATTTTCTACTATATTTAAAACATATGCTCGTGCGTCTCTTATCTGTTCTTGCTTTTCTGTTAAATCTTTTTTTATAAAACTTGTTATATTTTGATTTACAATATTATTTTCATTTTCATTAAGTACAGCTAAGTTTACAAATAGGGTATCTTTTATAGTCTGTTGTGTACTTGTAGGCATGCTTTGCACTAACCATAAATTACCGCCTTGTTTTTTAGCACGTTGTTCTGCTTGCCAGTTCTCTTTTTTAGCTGTACGAGCTACCCACATATGATTTGTGTTTAATAACGCTACAAGCTCTGCGGTTGAAAATGATTTTTTCACTCTTAAATTGCCTTTTATAGTTCTATAGCTATTATTTCATTATATTCTTCTGCACTGTAGGTTACTTTTCTTGTATTTTCTGCTACTTAGTATTTTTAGTATTTATTATTACAAAGAGTTTTTTAATCTCGCTATTTTTTTGCTACTCCCAAAAATTCACTCGGACAGCCTATTTTTTTTAGATGATTCAAAACTCGCTTATTATTTTTAGTACCTTTTATAGTTTCACCCACTAAAGTTGCGCTTACGCCTATATCTCTTGATATTAAAGACATAGAAAGATTCTTTTTTGCGAGATATTCTCGTATAAGATACGGACGCCTAAATCGCCCTGCCCCTACCCCTGCTAATTCGTTCATTCTTTACCTCTTTTTTAATAGACAGACTTATTTTTTTCTGTAAGGTTTAAAAAAAAACTTTTAAAATAAACCAATATTAAAAAGTGTTTTCTTAAACTCATGAACATGTTTTACGGATTATATTCCATATTGTCAAGGATTATAGTCAATACTATTAATGATTATAGTCAATATATTGTAAATATAATCAGTTTTATATATAAATAAAAGGATTTACTATGGAAAGTTTGGGTTCACGTTTGCGATATATAAGAATAAATATTTGCAATTTAAAGCAGAAAGAGTTTGCTGATTTACTGAGTATACCACAAGATACACTTGGTCGATACGAAAGAAATGCAATAAAACCGAGTTCTGATATTCTTATACTTTATACTATAAAAGTGGATTTTAATACACATTGGCTTTTGACTGGTAAGGGAAATCCTCTTAATGGGGGTGATATTTTACAAGAAGAAGATGTTGAGTTATGTATGATACCGCTAGTTTCTGCAAGTCTTTCTGCGGGAAATGGTAGTTTTGAAGTAGAGGGGAATATTGAGAAGCATCTTGCTTTTAGGCGTGATTTTTTACGCTCAAAGGGCAGTATAAAGGATATGGTTTTAATGAAAGTTTCAGGGGATAGTATGGAGCCTGAAATAAAAGATAGGGATACTGTGTTGGTTGATCAGAGTCAAAAACGATTTGTTGCCAATGGTATTTACGCTGTAGGATTTGGGGAGACTATATATTTAAAAAAGATAAATGCGCTACCTAATAAGATTGTGCTAGAGAGTATTAATAAAAAGTATGAGCCCATTACAATAGAGCTGCATGATATAGAAGATAGTGTACGGATACTTGGGCGTGCAGTGTGGTGGTGTAGGGAAGTTGGCTAGAGGGTGTGTGGGGAAGTTATAAAATTTTGGAAAATAGGATTTATATATTATTAAAGAGAGGATTAGTGTGCAGGAAGAAGAGAAAATAATTAATGTAGAAGAAGAAATGGATAAACAATACATGGATAAACAGCAACTTATTTTTTTAGAATACACATATAAAGAATATCATCGTAAAAATATAGATGAGCCCAACAGGCAAATAAAAATACTACAGCAATTTTTATGGTTCGCAGTTATTATTATGACTGCTCAATTTTCTTTATTTTGGAAATTTTTTGATGCTTTACGCAATGCAAATCTAACAAACATAGCTGAAACTGAATTGCTCTACTTACTAGCTCTAGTTATATTTTCACTATTATTTTCTGTTTTTTCAGTGTACTATTGCCTTCATATTTTTATTTTAGCTTTGCCCCAACTATCAAAAAAAATAAAATCAAAAAATGTAGAGAATGCACCATTTCCTCACATAGATTTTTCTAATGAGACAAGTGAACCTCTTTTAACATGGGTCAGCAAAGTATTATCAGATTTAAATAAAGCAATAAAAATTTGCAATGTTTATATTGAAAATACTGAGAATGCTTTGGATAAAAGCGCAAAATTATTAAAAAAATCAATGATACTTGGATTTCTTGGTTCTGGTCTTAGTATTATAACTATTTTATCTATAACATCTTCTTTCCAAAAAATAGTCTGATACTATAAAAACTAACACCACTCCATTCTATAAGTGAAAGAATAGCTTGTTACACAGAAAATTCATGTACTCAGAGTGAATACAAATCATCAAGTGAATACAAATCATTAAATGATAAATTCAAAGAATTACTTTATACTAGGGAATAAACGAAAAGCACTTTTAACAAAGTGCTTTTCGTTTACCCTCCCAAATGGCTTTTAAGCCGTTTAACTACCGTTTAATTTTTATCCTAAGTGCTTGCTTGTTACATTGCCCTAGTTTTGATACTAAAATGCGTTTAAGAGGATTTTAAGAGATTTTTATATGCGCTCTCTAATTGTAACTATTTTTAAAACTCATTACTCTTTTATACTTTTTATAGCGTAGTATTATTTCTTCTTACCTCGCAATAAATAATCCTCTTGCCTCTCTACCTTCTGCTCTACTCTTTCAAGTATCTCTGCCATGGTGCTCATTCTCCCCACCATCTTTTCTATCTGCAAAGAAAGCTCGTGGATGTTTTTTGTATTTGGACGACTATTTAAATTCTGCTCAATCTCTTGTGTTTGAATTTTTAAATCACTGACCACACCTGTTAGATTATTCATACAATCTGCACAGTACTTTTGGCTCACAAATTCTTTTCTAAAACTCCAAAATGCCCAGCCTAAAACCATCTGCGTCGCAAATATACCAAGTGGCAAATATCTATAAAAATTATCCATTCTCTACAGTCCCTTCTTTGCTAAAGGATTTTTCTCGTTCATTCTATCGCCAAACCACCACGTGACCGCTGTGGTTGTTAAATACAAAACAACTGTTATTACTTGCTCTACAAGTGAGCTTGCTTGAACTGCTGTTAATGGCTCGCCGATACTTTGCAAAACATCCCACGCTTTTTTACTTATCCATGTTGAAACAATAAGTAAGTATATAGTAATTGCAGGACGTGCTAAGCCTTTTAGCAAATCAGCAAGTCCAAATAAAAAACATAAAAGCACACCAACTGGCAGAGCAAAAAAACTTGCAACACCTTGTTGTGTAAATAATTTTGCGAAAAGTGTACCGCCTAATAGTTTCTCGTTGCCCACTTTTTGGCTAAGAGCAAAGCTTTTTTCTTCTTCGATATCTCGCATGCCACCTATGTTTGTTTCTGTTATAAGCAGGTTCATTTCTGCCTCTGCTCGAGTATTTGCCGCGTTTAATTTTGCAAATGCTAACTCGTGCGCATGCTCTTCTTTTAACTGTTTTCTCTTATTATATCCGCTCCAAATAGTGCCGACTAAGCCTGTTAGCCCGCCGCCAAATATTACCTCTAACATTTTCTATACCCCTTTTATTATTAAATTGAATGATTCATTTTCTAGTATTATTGAAAGTTCATCTACCGCAGACTTGCTCGTTATCACCGCACGCTGCCCTGCAAGAATTCCTCGTTTTTTACCTAATAATATACACCCGTGCACATTACTTTTTAAACCCTTGCTTGTATCGCCCGCAAAGTTTCCTGCATGTATTAAAATAAAGCTCCTATTCTCTACGTTTTGCACCCAGTAACATAGACCAAAACGTGGACTTTTTCGCATGCACACTTCATAGGTTCCTGTTGGTATGCACGATATATTCCCTCTATTTTCTCGCCACGGAAGCTCTAAAGTAAAAAATGATACGTTTAGATGTGAAATGTGCAAAATTCCCTCTGTGCCGTGATCGCTTGTTCTTTGCCTCTGCAATGTTATGTATATATTTTCTCTCATAGAGAAAATATAGTGTAAGCAAATTAAAACAAATACACTGCAAGTTTGCAGGGTATTAGTGCATAAATCTTTCATGTAAAAAAGATACATGAACAAGAAAACCTCATTTAAAAATATACCATTTCATACAGAAAACATAAATTTCGACGGCTCTAGTAGACGTGTGACTTTACATGAATACCCTTTTAAAAATGAAAGCTTCACAGAAGATTTAGGAGCAAGTAGTAAAAGTATGAGCGTATCTGCTTATATACTGGGCGCAGATTACGAAATTAGGCGAGACGCTTTAATTAAAGCATGTACCACTAAAGGTGCTGGAACACTTCTTTTAGCAAATTTTGCGAGCATGCAGGCAATCTGTACGGCTTGTAGCGTAAGTGAGAATAAAGAAGGAAAGATAGCCACTTTTTCCCTCAGCTTTAATATTGTAGATAATCAAAAAATACCACTGCCTCTAATAAATACTGCAGGTATTATATCTCAAAAAACAAATAATTTAGCTGCAAAAATAGAAGAGAATTTTATAAAAAGCTACAATCCTCAACAGTTTTTAAGTAGCCATATAAAATATATCGAAACGTATTTACATGCTGTTTTTGATCATATTTTCACTCAGCCCATATTTATAGATATATTCAACGCCGCAAGTGTATTCCATCATGTCTACCAAGGCATCAAGATACTTAGCAATGAAGAATCACGAAAGGAACTTTTAGGAAAACTCTATACAGCAATAGAAAAAGTGCTGCTCTCTGTAAGTGCTGAAGTAGCCTTAGAGGTAGCAAAAACTTGCGAGAATGTGAAACGTATGTGTTTACGCCTTATAGTCATGCAAATGGCTGATAGTTTAAAGAATACGGATTTTGCAAACAAAGAAGCTGGGAAAAGTGAATTTTATAAGGTGCATACATATCTTGAAAAAGAGCTACAGCACGCAAGTCGTTTACGTGAAGATAGTACCTATTTTGCTCTTGAAGATATGCGTTCTGCCCTTGTGCAAGATATTTTAACACGTGCGGTTAATTTACCAAACATAACGACATTTCAAACCATAAGAACAGAGCCAGCAATAGTTATAGCACATCGTTTAGGTGGTGGTGAGGAACTAGCACGTGATATTGAAACACGAAACGCTATTAACCACGCAGGATTTGTACGTGGTGGCAGCACTTTAACTGCTTTAAACAAGGTTTAAAAGGCGTTTAAATGAACATGCAATCAAACATTAAGTTCCTTGTGAACAACAAAATATACACAAGCTTTTTAACTTGCACAGTAAACCGTGCAATGGACGCTCTTGCTGGTTCGTTTTCTTTAGAAGTCATGGGCAACGGCGAGGAAAGTCATATAAAAGTAAATGATACCTGCGAGTTAAAAGTTGATAATAAAACGCTCATAACAGGTTATGTGGACGATATAAATGTAAATTTATCAGCCACAAGCCATACCATACGTATCAGCGGGCGTGATAAAACTGCAGATTTAATAGACTGTTCAGCAATCCATAACCCAAGCCAGTGGCAAAATGTAAGCTTTGCACATTTAGCGAGCGAATTATTAAAGCCTTTTGATATTAAAGCTACAATCACAGAACAACTTGAACCGTTTGAAAAATTTAAAATCGAACAAGGTGAGACTGTTTTTGAAGCACTAGAGCGCATGTGCCGTTTGAGAAAAGTTTTCTGCACAAGCACTGTTCTAGGAGATGTTTTAATTGAAAAGAAAAGCAGCAGCTTTGCAACAGTAGCTCTTAAAGAAGGCGTTAATATTTTAAATGCCAGTGCAAGTTTCACAGGAAAAGATATGTTCTCGCACTACGAACTAAAGGGACAAGGCGCACAAAAAGAAGCATGCAAAAATATATCTAAAGATGCAAAAATACCACGCTATCGCCCGTTATTAATTATAGCAGAAGATACGCTCACAGATGCAACTGCAAATAGCAGGCTCTTATTTGAAAAAGACATAAGACGTGCTCGCTCTAGCACCGTAAACATCAGCGTACAAGGCTTTAAAGAATATGAAAATGGCAAAATTTGGGAACCTAACCGCCTTGTATTTGTTGAAAGTCCTACACTTGGCATGGCAACAGAGCTTTTAATTGTAGCAGTTGAGTACAGTTTTTCAAGCGCCGGCTCAATTTGTAATTTAACCCTGCAACATAAAGAGGCTCTATAATGATTCGTGCTATTGGAAAAATGCTTAAACCGTTAAAACTGAAAATTGCATTACTCATTGGCAGGTGCGTCATTTTAGCAGTTGATACAACAACTAAAGTGCAAGAGCTGCAAATTGAAGCATTAAAAGATGAAGTAATAGACAATATAGAACACCGCCAAACTTACGGATTTGCGAGCGTACCACTTGCAGGTGCAGATGGAATAGTGCTTGCCGTAGGTGCCAGTAGAAATAATGCAGTTATGATTGGTGTTGAGGATACTCGCTATAGAGTACAGGGCTTAGAAAATGGGGACGTCGCAATTTATGATGATAAAGAACAGACAGTGCTTTTAACCAAAGACGGTATAAGTATAACAGCGAAAAAACTAAGCATAAAAACTGATGCAGATATTGAGCTCAAAGCAAAAAATTTAAATGTAGACGCAAACAACATCAGCTTAGGCATGGGTGGAATGCCCCTCGCCCGTGTGGGAGATACTATTATTATCGACAAATCACTGGTACCAGATGCAGTCGGTTCAACAGGAATAATAACAAGCGGTTCTAAAAAAGTAACAAGCATATAAGGCAAAAGGCATAAATATATGGATTTATTAATAGAATATAATCAAGAACAAGATTTTTGGGATATAGCCATCCAAGACGGACAGCTTTCCACAACAGACAGCATTGAAAATGCAGTGATATTAAGCCTTGGTACAGACAAGCGAGTAAATATTGAAGAGCTACCATTTGAGCATAATGATCAAAGAGGCTGGTGGGGAGATATACTCATGGAAAACCACGAGATCGGCTCAAAGCTTTGGTTATTAAAAAGAGAAAAAATCACAGAGAATATGCTTGAAAATACAGAAAATTATGCAAGAGAAGCTCTTGTATGGCTAGTAAGTGATG
>CAMQUX010000067.1 GCA_947037905.1 uncultured Desulfovibrionaceae bacterium
ATTAATGTCGCCATGAGAAGTTTGAACAGAAACAAAATATGTTACTGAGTCAAAAGTTGTTATTCCTAAAATCGCACACACAAAAACTATAAGACCCATTCCAATTTTAGATAATGGATAATAATTTAAAATCTCATAAATAGTACCACCAGCATCTTTTAAAAGCATACTATACAAATCTGCCTGTCCTGATACTTGAATATAAGCTGCAGCTGATGACCATGTTCCTATAACAAAAATCATAAGCGATGTTGGCAGTAAAATAGAACCGCATATAAACTGACGAAGTGTTCTGCCACGTGAAATACGTGCTAGAAATCCACCTGAATACGGAGCATAAGCAACCCACCATACCATATAAAATACATACCACCAGCTATGCCAGCCGTCTGGTTTATATTCAGATTTACCTGCTTCTGTTACAACAAAACCACCTGCGTCACTAAAGAAATTAAGTGATATAAATTGACTCAAATACACACCCACAGACTCAGTAATTGCGTTCGCAATAAATAAGGTTGGACCTGTTAAAAATATGAACAAAGTGAAAAAGATAGTAACATAAACACACAAGCCACTGAGTCTTTTCATTCCTTTATCTATACCAATATAAGACGATATTATAAAACCAAAGCAAAAGAAAAGTACTATACCAACCTGAACTGGTAAGCCTACTTTTATTCCTGTTATGGCAGCAATACCAGAGGATATAATCATAATCCCAAAGCCTAAACCAGCAGATGGACCAGCAGCTGATGCAATAGCTCCTGCAAAATCTGAGGCTTTACCAAAACCACTTGTGTACGCTTTATCTCCTAAAAGACCATATAAACCGCCCGCAAGATTAAATGGTTTATCCATTCTAAATGCTGGCAAAGCAACACCTAGCCCGCATAAAGCAAACATTGCCCAAGCAGAAATTCCCCAGTCCATATAACTACTAGCCAGTGCTAGTGGAATACCTGCTGCTTTTCCCATATTTCCATCAGCTTTAATCATTGGCGATTGAAAGAGATGATAAAGACCTTCTGAGGCAAACCAAAGAAATGCTCCAAAACCAATACCGCAACAAATACACATGGATATCCATGAGAAAGTGCTATATTCTGGAACATCTTCATCTTTACCAAGTTTAATATTTCCATATTTAGAAAAGGCTATTATTGCTAAGAAAACTACAACTATAAATGAGAACCATTTAACAACCCAAGCACAGTTTACAACTACCCAATTTGTAAGTGGATTAAAAAATCGAGTAAACAACGTAGGATCGATAATCCCTAACAAAACAACCCCTAGTAATGTTAAAATAGTAGGATAGAAAACTTTTCCGTCGAATTTACCAATAATCGGTTCTAAAAATTTTTGCATAAAAACTCCTTCTTTAAATACATAATTAATAAGTACATAAGTACATAATAGACTATACCTAATAAATTAAATCTGCTTATACATAAAATAATTAATAATATATAGCTTTATATATAAAAAATAAAAATAAATTTCTACTTAGCAATAATAATTTCACTATCCGGTATTGTTAATTTTATTTACCCTTAAAAAATATTTGCATGGTGTTTTTTTTTATGTTACTAATGGTCTTACCATTTCGGTTCATATATACACCACATGTGAAAAATATGTCAAGCATGAAATTGTATTTTTATCAGTCTTTATTTTATTTTTTGCAAAATTTTAATAAAAATCAAGGAGATACATATGTTAACAAAAAAACTTTCTATCAATGGTGAAATTATTTCAACCTTTGCGAAAAAAGATACACCGCTTTCTACACTCCTTCGTAAGTCTTTAGGTATTACCAGCGTAAAGGTCGGGTGCGGTACAGGACAGTGCGGAAGTTGTAGCGTTTTAGTGAACGGGAAAGTCGTTCGCTCTTGTGCGTTCCTTTTTAAACGCTTAAACGATTATGACACTATCATTACCTTAGAAGGTATAGGTACTAAAGAAAATCTACATCCACTTCAAGTTGCTTGGATGGTTTATGGTGGTGCTCAGTGCGGATATTGCTCTCCTGGTTTTATTGTTTCTGCAAAAGGTCTTTTAGATGAAAACCCAACACCTAGTCGTGAAGATGTACGTGATTGGTTTCAAAAACACAGGAATGCGTGCAGATGCACAGGCTATGTTCCTTTAGTAGATGCTACTATGGCAGCAGCAGCCGTTCTGCGTGGAGAAAAAACAATAGAAGAATTGCAATTTAAAATACCAAAAGATGGGAAAATTCTTGGCACTTCCATGCCTCGCCCAACTGCTCTTGATAAAGTTACAGGGCGATATAGCTATGGTGCAGATTTAGGATTACAACTTCCGGAGAACACACTACAGCTCGCTCTTGTGCAGGCTGATATTTCCCATGCGAATATTATAGGTATCGACTGCTCAGAAGCTGAAAAAATGCCTGGGGTTGTGAAGGTTCTTACTTATAAAGATGTGCAAGGAACTAACCGTATAAATGGATTTTTAGAGAGCAAAAATTGCACCTCCGATGGTTTAGATAGACCTATTTTATGTGATACAAAAGTATTTCAGTTTGGCGATGCTATTGCTATTGTTTGCGCTGAAACTGTAGAACAAGCACAAGCTGCGGCTAAAAAAGTTCTTGTAACATTAGAACCATTACCTGCGTATATGAGCGCTCCTGAGGCTATGGCTCCTGATGCAATAGAAATACACCCAGGCGCGCCTAATATATTCTATACGCAAAAAGTGGTTAAAGGCCATGACACAAAAGAGATTTTTGAAAATGCCCCTGTTGTTGTAGATATAGAAACATATGTTGGTAGACAACCACACATGCCAATTGAGCCTGATGTAGGTTTTGCATTTATAGGCGATGAGGGACGGCTTCATATCCATTCAAAAACAGTTGCAATTTTCTTACATATCGCAATGATTGCGGACGGGCTAGGGCTTGATCAAGATCAAATAGTACTTGTTCAAAATAATGCTGGTGGGACCTTTGGGTACAAAACATGCCCAACCATGGAAGGCTTACTTGGTGTTGCAGCAATGGCAACAGGTAGACCTGTATTTTTAGAATACTCATGGTTTCAGCAACAAACCTATACTGGTAAACGTTCACCATTTTTTGTAAAACTACGCTTAGCAGCAGAAAAAGATGGGACACTGCTTGGTATGGAAACAGACTGGACAGTTGACCATGGTGCATATTCTGAATTTGGCGATAACCTTGCTGTTCGTGGTGCGTTATGTATAGGGGCAGGATATAATATTCCAAATATCCGAGGCAACGGGCGTGCTGTTTTTACAAACCATTCATGGGGCGCTGCTTGTCGTGGATATGGTGCTCCTGAGAGCATGTTCCCATCTGAGCTACTGATGGATATTTTAGCAGAAAAACTAGGACTCGACCCTTTTGATGTACGATATAAAAATATCTACCGTGCTGGTTCAACAAGTCCAGTGGGACAGACTCCAGAGGTTTTTGCTTTCCCTGAATTATTTAATACAGGAAAAGCTGCTTATGAAGAAGGGCTAGAGCGTTCAAAACAACTTAGCACAGATGAAGTAGCATATGGTTGCGGAATTTCTTTAGGACTGTTTGGTTGTGGTTCTGATGGACCAGACATTGCACATGCACAGGCAAGCTTATTAGCTGATGGGTGCATAGATATATGTACTACGTGGGAAGACCATGGGCAAGGTGCAGATATTGGTTCCATGACCACAGCTCATGAGGCACTTCGCCCTTTAGGTATAAAGCCAGAGCAAATACGCCTAAGCCTAAACGATTCAGCTCATGGCATTGATGGTGGTATTGCAGCTGGTAGTCGCTCGCAGGTATATGTAGGAAATGCCATAAGAGTTGCATGCGAAAATCTATTAACAGCCATGAGAAAAGCAGATGGTAACTTTAGAAGCTATGAAGAAATGATACAAGATGGGATTGATTGTGTTGTTAAAGGCACTTGGACTACAGACTGTGTTGCATGTTCTGATGAAACAGCGCAAGGAACACCGTTCCCAACTTATATGTATGCTTTTTTTGTTACAGAAGTTTCTGTTAATAGAAAGACAGGAGCTGCTACTGTAGAAAAGATAACAAGTGTTGCAGATATTGGTACTATAATAAACAAACTAGCTGTTGATGGGCAGATGTATGGTGGTTTTGCACAGGGAATTGGGCTTGCTCTCTCAGAAGATTTTGAAGATATTCAAAAACACTCTACTATGCGCGGAGCAGGTTTTCCGTACATTAAACAGATTCCAGATAATATAGTGCTGCATTATATTGAAACACCTCGCGAAAAAGGACCTTTTGGAGCATCTGGAGTGGGAGAATTACCAAGCACAAGTATTCATGCTTCTGTAATTAATGCAATATACAACGCTTGCGGAGTAAGAATTACAAAATTACCTGCTTTGCCTGAAAAAATTCTCGAGGGTTTAAATAGTAAATAATTGCTTATTTAATTAACTACATATTCATAAGTTAAAAAATAAAAGAGAGAGTAAATTTACTCTCTCTTTTTTATTAAAACCTCTCACTAAATTCTCTACCACTTAGCAAGAAATATTACTATTACTGAGGAAGAGAGCCTGTTAACTGTGCGTTTATACCATTATATTCTTGCATTAATGCATCTAAGCTTGCAAATTGCATTTTCAATCTTTTTTCTAAGGATTCTAATCTTTTCTGCTCTTTATATATTTTATCTTCTAAATCTTCAATTGATTCGTCTATACTATTCTCTAGAATTGCTAATGTTCCACCCTCTTCATGACCTCTTGTATAAATATCTATTTGGTCTACTAATTCAGGAATTTTACCTTCTTTTAAATAAAGCTCATGACTTCTCACGCCTGCTGCTGAGCCAGGGGCTATGTTTAATCGTAGATCCAAACCTGCAAGAGGCGTTCCTGCTTGACCTATTATTGACTTACCATCGCCTGATAATTTAGCTGGATGCCCACCTATTGTTATAGAATCTGCAAGTACATTACCTAATGAATCGATCTCATATTTTACATCGTATCTACCAGGTTCTGTTGAGTCAAGGCATGAGGAAAAACTGAGCTCAGGAGTATTTGTTTCACCTGTTTGGCTCGCACTAAATAACATAGCTACTGATTCTGCATTTTTTTTCAAAGAATCTTTTAATGTTACTCCTTGTTTTTGCAGTGCTACTAAATTAGTATTATTAGGATCATCTACTATAAGTTGTCCAAATGTTTCTGAGTCTTTCTGACTATCATAAGTTATACCTACCTGTGCTAAAGTACTAAAAAAGTCACCTGTATTAGAGTCCATATCGTATGGGCGAAAACCTGTTGCACCACTTGATGTAATATTTTTTAATACACTATCCATACCTTTTATTGTCGACATACCTGAAAGAATTGATGATTTTATTTTAACATCTATAGCTTCACCGTTTTCATCTTCTTCTAACTGAATATTTGTGGCAGAACGAAGTAGTGATACAACAGTATTAAACTGCTCCACAAAACTCATAACATTCTCTTCCATCTTATCTATATCATCTGTTACAGTGATATTTGTACCTTCTAAGTCAGTTTTCTTTTTTAATGTAAAAGAAAGACCATCTACCGCATCAGTTATTACGTTTGTATCACGCTCTAACCAACCAGGATCTGGATAGCCATTCACACGGAACTCTGAATTTTGTGCTTTCTGTGTCTCATTTGTTCCTGATTTACCAAATGTCATTTCTCCAAAACTATCCGCAGAAATAAATGTTCCCGGATTTGCTGGATCTTCTACTGTTGGAGTTACGCTTAGACCAAAATCAAGATAATTATTTTCTCCACCAGAATTTTTTACCTCTACAGAGTCTGGTGAGATTTTCCCATTAATAAGATCTCGTACATCTTCTATTGTATGTGTAGCATTTATATCTACATATTTATCTACACCATTATGGCTAAAATGAAATCTACTTGGACTTGTTGTTATGCCTGCTGCACCTAAAAAGGTTGCTGTTTTAGTTATATCTCCAGAGCTTTCTTTGCCTATTGTTTTAAAGCCTATATTCCCAATATTTGCGCCAGTTGTTGGGTCATAAATACCATCGCTCATACTAATGTCTTCAGCAGGTGTTGCTGTGCTTACTATATTTAAAGAAAATGGACCTGTTGGTGTTGGAATATCATCCGGATCTGGAACTATTGTCGATTTGGCAGTGCCACCCACTGCAGCCTTTATTGCTGTATTTAAATCCTTTATTGTCATATCACCTGCAACATCTATTTCGTGCTCTGTTGCGCCTACTGTTATCTTAAATTTACCAGTTTTTCCTGTGTCTAGTATTTTATCTGCTATCGATGCTACATCACTTGATATTGCTTTCTTCTCTGTTGTAGTTGTTGCTTCTAGTGCAGTTTTATACGCTCCATTAACATCTGTGCCTGTTATAGCTGGCGGGGTTGTTATTGCTACTCCGTTTGCTGTTCCTAGTTCTAAACTATAACTACCTGCGACTGTTCCCTTTTTTATTTTCGCTGTAACATCGCCACCTGTGGCATCGTTTATCTTTTTAGCTAAATCTTCTAAAGTCTCGCCTGGTTTGACATCTATAGTTTCTGAAACATTATTTGTTATTTTCTTCATACCCGCTGGGGCAGTCGCATCGTAAGCGTATGTTGTTTTACTATAGCTAAACGTGTATTTAGTGTCATCTGCTCCACCTTTTGGAACAAGCACAGCCTCATTTGTTACATTACTTGAATAACTTTTTTCTTCTATTGGTAAATTTGTTAGTGATGAATTTGTTATGGCAAGTTGATTCTTTTTACCTTGATCCATCCCCCGTACTTCTAAATGGTAAGCCTCGCCATCAAAAATCATACTAGCACGCACTTTTGAACGGCTATCTGGATGTGCATTTATTAAATTAGTAAATTCCTCCAGTGTTGTACCCGCTGGTACAGACACCGCAAAACTTTCTGGAGGAGTAAGATCGGAAGAGCACACGTCTGAACTCCAGTCACTCCGGAGAATCTCGT
>CAMQUX010000068.1 GCA_947037905.1 uncultured Desulfovibrionaceae bacterium
TGATGCGCTGTACTATCTAAAATACAGTGCGTATGCTCACTTATAAGCCGTTGTTTTTTTGCCTCTAGCATACCAGCAAAGCTTTCGCCACCTTGAGTGCAAGCAATATGTCCGTGACTATTTGCTTTAAGCATAGAGTCTATAATATCTTGCTCTGTTACTTGCATGATTTGGAACGAATTTTCGCCAGCGATTTCTATAAATTTTTCAGCAAAATATTGAACTCGTGGGAAAGATACAGGATTTCCGATCATAGCTGCCTGTGCAACACTTGCTTGCACGGTAACAGGCTCGAATTTTCTTTTTGATTTTTCTGTTGAGTAGTAACGGTAAACAGGGTCTGCATGATGCGACTGTACACCAAAAATCTGCGGTAGGTCTGTGATAATATTAAGCTCGTGCAGTTTTAAAAACCCACTCATAATCGCTGTAATATTTCCAGCATTACCAACTGGCACAAAGATGGCTTTATCTTTTAAATCCCAGTCATACCACTGTGCAATTTCAAAAGCATAGGATTCTTGCCCAAGTATTCGCCAAGCATTTTTAGAATTTAAAAGAGCAACATGGTAATTATCTGCAAGATGTTCTACTATTTTCATACAATCATCAAAAACGCCTGGCACTTCAATAACAGTAGCACCATTTCCAAGTGGTTGCGCTAATTGCTGAGGTGTCACTTTCCCCTTAGGCAGTATGACTACTTGTTTAATTTTTTTGCCAATATATGCACCATAAAGAGCAGCAGCTGCAGATGTATCGCCAGTTGATGCGCAAATAGCTAAAAGCTCGCTTATATTTTGTGTGCGGATTATGTGCTGTAGATAGCTAAACGCACAAGCCATGCCTCTATCTTTAAAAGATGCGCTTGGATTTTGCCCGTCATTTTTAAAGGCACTTTTTATATATGTTTCATTTATAAGTTCTTTTGAAGATTCAATTATGGGCGTATTACCCTCACCAAGATAGATAATATCTTCTTCTTCTAAAATAGGCGCCATGAGTTCGTAAAAACGAAATATACCACGTAGTGCAGAGTTTTTGCTTGCAGCACGTGTATCAAATATTTTTCGCCAATCTTCAGCACTTGTCTTTTTTAGCTCATGAAAGTTTGTATCTTTTAATAAAAGGATACCATTACAACTCGGGCAGGTATAGTATAGCTGGTTAGCATCAAAAGATTCTTGGCAAGAAATACAATGATATTTCATTTTGCCACGATAAGTTGGAAAAGTTACGCTCATGATTTTTCCTTATTTTAAAAGTATAAAAGCAGTTGTTTGTTTGTAAAATAGAAGTCAAAAAAAGTCAAAAAACAAAATGAATAAATCACAGATAGACTAATAATTTATTAAAGAAATTGACCTAATATATAATTTAATTCATGCAAATTACGTAATATAAATCCTAAAACCAAACACGCATAAATAATCTTAGTAAGAATGTTCATGCGTGCTGAGTTTTTAGGATATGCTAGTTTTTTTTGTTGCTGATGTATATTTCATATTAAGAGGTATTTTATACATATTAAAAGCTTTGCAAGTTTGAAACTTTTGAAATAGGAAACGATTGAAGTATTGAAAATATTGAGATATTCGAACATCGAAAATTTAAAATTAAAAAAATTAAAAAAACTCTGAAAATTTAAGAGAATTTTAATATTCGATGCTTATTTGCACTATTCGATGCTTATTTGCACTGGAGAAGATATTAAATACTTCCCCAAATATTTGAAATACTGAGGTAAACCATAGTCGATCCGAGACCGAGCTTTACAGCTAACCCAAAAAATTTTCCCCAAAAAACACCAACAGATGCAGTGTGAGCCTCATGTGCAGGACGTTTCAAAACAAAACGCTCAAAAATATAACAACCACCATAAGCACCAAGAAGACCTGTTACAACAGATGCGAGTCCAAAAAAGAACGGAGCTCCGAGTACTGCGCCAATTATTGCGCCAATAACACCGCCTAAATTGCCTTTGTTGCTCGCTCCGTATTTCTTGCCACTCCAAAGCTGTACTGCAAATTCAATGACTTCTCCAACAACAGCAAGAGCTGCCACAATGGCTATTATCGTCCAAGAAAGAGGAGTAACAGCAATAGGTAAGAGCTTCCAAATGAGCAGAAAAATGAGTATCAGCCAGTTTCCTGGTAGGCTCATAATGTTTAACAGAAGAGCTGCTATGATGAGTATGGTAAAAAGAATTGCTACAATCATTGTTGCCTCGTTGTTTTAGCTATATTTAAAGTAAGTATACTAGTAACAAGCAAAATAGGAATCATGTGATATACAGAATGAATTTTTTATTAGATTAATTATAGTAATTAATCACCATATTAATCAATCATATTAAGGACTAATTATCTCAATTAGAAAAATTGTAACATAGATATTGATTGAACAATTAGAGCAATTATATCAATCATATAAGTAATATTGATTAATCAACTATATTGAATAACTATATACTCAATCTATCAATTTATCAATTATCTCAAGAGTTCGCAAGAAACAAAATATGGTTAAGAGTATAAAAAACTTTCAGCATATAAAATATATTCAGTAGTAAATACTATTGTAAAAAAGAGCTATTATTTATTTCGTAAATCAATCACTCGTTGTGCTTTACCCTCAGTTTGAGGGATAGAGCCATTTTGCATAAGCTCAACACGTGGAGTTACAAGTATTTCGTTTGATAAGGCACTTGTTATACGTTTTTGTATGCCTTGCAGTACTCGCATATCTTCCACAAAATAGGCACTTTTTATTTCAACTTTTACACGAATTTGGTCTAAAAGCCCCTCGTTAAATAGCTCTATCTGATAGTTAAGACCAACTTCTGGAATGTTCATAAGAACTTGCTCAATCTGCATTGGGTAAATATTAACACCCTTAACAATTATCATATCATCGCTGCGTCCTGCTATGCGGTCAATTCTTCTGTGGGTTCTTCCGCAAGGACATGTACCTTCAATAAAACGTGTAAGATCTCGTGTTCTATAACGAATAATAGGCATTCCTTCTCGTGTGAGCGTTGTAAGAACAAGTTCGCCAATTTCACCATCAGCAACAGGCTCGCATGTGTCAGGATCTATAATTTCTGCAAGATAACAGTCTTCCCAAATATGCATGCCAGATTGATGTATGCATTCAAAAGCAACCCCTGGTCCGTTCATTTCTGTGAGCCCGTAGGAGTTAAATGCTTTAATATCAAGTAGTTCTTCAATATGCTTGCGTGTTTCTTCTGTATGCGGTTCTGCACCAACAAGTGCGATACGAAGAGATAATTTTTTAGGATCTATGCCATCTTTCATAAGGCTTTGTGCAAAATGTAGCGCGTACGATGGGAGTATATGTATTGCTGTTACGGAAAAATCTTTAATGAGTTTTATTTGTCGTGCAGTATTTCCAGCACCAGCTGGAATTGTAAGCGCACCAAGATGCTCAGAACCGTAATGAAACCCCAGCCCGCCTGTGAAAAGTCCGTAGCCAGACATATTTTGAAAAACATCAGTTTTTCGTATGCCTGTAGCATACATAGAGCGTGCCACAAGGCTCGACCACGAGTCTAAATCGTTTTGCGTATAGAAAATTGCAGTAGGAGTTCCTGTGGTACCAGAGGATACATGCATGCGGACGAAATCTTCTTTAGCTTGTGTGAGCAGTCCATACGGGTAATTTGCACGGAGATTATCCTTTGTGGTGAAAGGAATTTTTTTAATATCATCTACACAGTTTATGGATTCTGAAGAAATATTTTTAAGATGTTCTTGATAGAAAGGAGAATGCAAAGCCTTTTCGATAGTCTTTTTTAAGCGCTCAACTTGGAGTAGTTCTAACTCATGGCGTGGGAGTGTTTCTGTAGTGTGGAAAAACATGTCTCTCTCCTTAACATCGTATAAGAAATGGTATATAATTTAAAAAAAAAGAGCCTAAGAGCTCTTTATATTTTATTTTTTTATAAAATTTATAGCTCGTGACTATTTAATCATAGAAAAAACGTAATAATGGAAAACAACCAAGAGAGCAATGATGCCATTTATTTGTAAAAGATACTCACGTAAAGAAAGAGTTTTAGTTTTCATAATAGTTCGCGTTTCCATAGAGCCTAAGCTGATAAATTCTTATTGAGTACTATTTATTACCTATAAAAACAAAAAAGTAAAGACTAAAAATAGCTCTCATTTTTATGTTCCATTTTGCAAAGTATTTGTACTCTATTTTTATAAGTTTAGTACAGAATAGAGTAATATAGTGCAAGGTGGAATGAATAAATTCAAGTAATTCCATATAATATGCGTTTTTTTTAAATAGTTATTAAAAATTTTCTGAGCGTTTACAGTACCGATTTTTAATATACTAGTTTAATTATAGTACCGATTTTACGATACTGGCTCAACTTGAACAGTAAGGTTATCGAAAACTGTGTATTTCCCTTCATAGCGAAGTTCAACAGTACCAGTTGGACCATTACGCTGCTTGCCGATGATGATTTCTGCACGGTTTGTGAGCGGAAGCATTGGCTCGTGTTCTTTTCTGTTTTTATTAATATAGACATCTTCTCGGTAAAGAAAAATGATAACGTCCGCATCTTGTTCAATAGCGCCAGATTCACGTAAATCAGACATAAGAGGTCTTTTATTATCTCGTGTTTCTAGCTGGCGATTAAGCTGTGAAAGGGCAATAACAGGAATCTTGAGTTCTTTTGCCAGAGCTTTTAAACTTCTTGAAATTTCAGATATTTCTTGCTCACGTGAGTTCGTTTTAAAGCTTCCACGCATAAGCTGTAGATAATCGACCATTACAAATTGCAGGTCGTGTTCTGCTTTTAATCTTCTGCATCTTGCACGTAGTTCAAGTGGTGAAATAGACGGAGTATCATCAATAAATATAGGTGCTTGTTTAATAATTTCTGCTGCCTTGTACAAATTTTTCCAGTCCGCATCATCTAGGGAACCAGTGCGAAGATGTGAGAGGTCAACTCGTCCACAACAGCCGAGCATACGCATCATAAGCTGTTCTTTGGACATTTCAAGAGAGAAAATTGCGGTACTTTTGCCATCATCACAAGCTGCACGCATTGCAAGGTTTAGAGCAAAAGCGGTTTTCCCCATACTAGGACGCCCTGCGACGATTATAAGGTCAGATGGTTGCAGACCTGCTGTCATATCATCAAATTGATAATAACCTGTTCGTATGCCTGTAATTTTACTACCACGCCCAACACGCTCGGTGAGTTCTTCAAAAACCTTTGTTACAAGAGCGCTACTGGACATATAGCTTGAGGTGGTTCGTGAATCACTTATTTGAAAAACTGCTTGTTCAGATTCATCAATGAGCGTTTCAACATCAGTTTGCAGTTCGTAGCAATTGCCAATAATATCAGTAGCAGTCTCGATAAGTTTACGTTGCACTGCTTTATTATGTATGATTTTTGCGTAATGAAATATATTTTGTGAGCTAATAATAGCATCAGTTAGGCTTGCAATATAGCTTGCGCCACCTATTGTTTCTAGCACGCCCGCTCGTTGTAACATATCTGTGGTGGTGATAAGATCTATGGGAGTGCTTGCATTATAGAGATTTATAAATGCGCTAAATATCTGCACATGTGCAGGGGAGTAAAAATCGTCTGCAATAAGAGTATCTACAAGGGAGGAAAAAACATTAAGATTAGTGAGAATACCACCAAGTACCGCTTGTTCTGCTTCGATATTATGCGGGGGAGTTTTCCCTAAAAGTTGCGATGCTGACGCAGAATTTTTATTTGTATTTTTTGCGAAAGAGTTACTGTATTCTTTTTCCAAAGTATTCTCCAAAGGCGTGTATTAATAAAGATTAAAACTGTTGTATGAGCATGAAATTATTATATTTATACTATAAAATTCATATTATCGATATAAAAGTATTATGTATTTAGATAAATATATAATGCTACAAAATATTTATCTGCTCTGCTCTACTCTAATTTACTATGATATGAAAGTACCCATGAGAAAGCAAGTAAGAAATTAAAAGAATAGCGAGTAGATAGATAAAAAATAAGTAAAAATAACTAAGATACTAATTTATAACTAAAAATATTATATAAGATTTTTTAAGACTGTAGATATTTTCTGCTAGGAGTGTAGATAAAAAATTAAAAAATGAGTGAATGCATCTGCGAAGTATAAAATTTAGCGAAAGAAAGTATGTCCAAAACATAAGACTTAGCGCAAAAAGAACATGGTGAAAGAAAGTATGTCAAAAAAAGATAAGGCTAAAAAAGATAAGGCTAAATTAGAAAAAAATAGTATGTAAAAGGAAAATATATCTTAAAAATATAGCATTTACTCAGAGGAATAGTTTTGCGAAAGGGGAATATATGCAAAAAATGTAAAAGTTAAGCAAAAACTATAAAATTTAAGCAGAAGAATAAATTAGTTGAAGAGAAACAGCCAAAAAGAGAAAAAAAAACCTGCTAGCATTTGCGTAGCAGGTTTTTTTGATAACAAAAGTTATTTACTCAGCAGATTCTTCTTCTGTTGTTTCAACAGCAGATTCTTCTTTCATAGGAGCCATTTGTTCTTCCATTTCTGCAAGATTAACACCATGACGAGCAATAGTAAGCTTTAGTACTGCACGAACTTCAGGATGAAGTTTGATTTCGATATCATAAACACCAAGTGAGCGGATAGGCTCATCTAAGAGTATTTTGCGACGATCAACTTCAAGACCGAGTTCAGTTAAAGTTTGTGCAATGTTACTTGCAGTAACTGCACCATAAAGTTTATCACTTTCACCAACACGTACAAGAATTTCTGTAGGTGTTTTTGCAATTCTATCTGCAAGGCTTTGAGCCTCACCACGAAGAGAATCCGCAGCGATTTGTAATTTTCTTCTTTCTAGCTCAAACTGTTTTAAATTAGCCGCAGTCGCAACTGTAGCAAACCTATGAGGAATGAGATAGTTACGTCCATAACCAGCTTTTACTGTTACTATATCACCGAGACGACCTAAAG
>CAMQUX010000069.1 GCA_947037905.1 uncultured Desulfovibrionaceae bacterium
AAATGAAATTTTTTTCATTTTTTTATCCTTAATCAATTTTAATATCTATTTAAGAGATTGGTGTTACTTTTTAATATTTACTAATTAATTTTAATATTGTGCTAAAAAAACTGGTATCATTTTAGAGGTTGATACCATCTTTTTTATATTCACTTAACTTATTTCTTAAAGTCCGAACAGAAATTCCAAGCAGCTCTGCAGCTCTAGTTCTATTGCCACTAGTTTCATCGAGGCTTTTTATAATAAGTCTTTTTTCCATTTCATATAAAGGCATAACAGAAAAAGCTTCAACTATAGGTGCTTTTGTTTCTGCTTGTGTATTTGTGCCAGCAATAGAAGACTTCTCTTCAGGCTCCCAAGTTTGGTCATCCATCAAAAAATGTTTTCGTGAGATGCTATTACCGCAGGCAAGAAGTACTGCTCGTTCTATAAGATTTTGTAATTCACGAACGTTACCTGGCCAGCTATACTCTAATAACCACTGCTTTGCAGAATCATCAAAATCAGTTTTAGTTATATTGTACGCTAAGCAGAATTTTTGAACAAAAAAGTTTGCTAAAACAGGAATATCATCGCTTCTTTCTTTTAAGGAAGGTAATTTTAAAGGGATTACATTTAAACGATAATAAAGATCTTCTCTAAATTTTCCTTCTTTTACAGCATCAGTTATGGTTCTATTAGTAGTTGCAATAACACGAACATCAACTTTTGTAGAGCTCATGCCACCAATTCTATCAAACTCACCCTCTTGTAATACACGAAGTAGTTTAGCTTGCAGAGCAATATCCATTTCAGTTATTTCATCTAATAGAATAGTACCATTATTTGCAAGTTCAAATTTACCTAATTTTTTTGATATAGCGCCTGTAAAAGAACCTTTTTCGTGCCCGAACAGTTCACTTTCAAGAAGATGCTCAGGAAGCGCTGCACAGTTTATAGCAACAAATGGTTGATTTACTCTATCACTGTGAAAATGGAGAAAACGGGCAAACATTTCTTTACCAGTCCCAGATTCACCAGAAATAAGCACTGTTGCACGAGATTTTGCAACTTGTTTGGCAAGAGCAAGAACATTTTGAATAGCCGCATGCTGTCCAATTATTTGAAACTGAGGAGCAGTTGTTGCTTCTTTTGGTTTATCAATAACTATTTCTTTTTCTTCATCATCTTTTTCTTCAACTAGCTCCGTAGCACTAGGATTGATGTCATGAATAGCGTTTAAAATGAGTTCCATTTTTTCCCAAAGTAAAGGATCATTCCAATAAGCGTACGCACCGAGATTTAAAAACTTTTCAGCCTCTGTAGCATCTGCTTTTTTACTTAGGATTATGATTGGTGGAAGATCTTCAAAATTAAGGAGTAGTTCTTCTGCAGAGAAATGCTGTAGTTGCGGTCTTGCAATAATAAGTAGCGGTTGTGTTTTTTTAATAAAACTTTTCGCAGAACTTAGTGAGTCTGCAAGCCCAGCACGGAATCCTGCTTGTTGCAAATCTTGAAAAACAGCAGAAACCGCTTGAGGTTCTGCTATAAAAAGAATAGTTTGTTCTGACATATCTCTTTCATTACCTGTTTTTAAAAAAAATAGCAAGACAATACAAACTCTTAGCTAATTATTGTCATAATTGAGATGAAAGTGCATAATATGAGCTATAGTGTGTCTTTTCAGGCATGAATGAGGGTTTTTATGAAAATAAAAAATAAAAAAGAAAAAAGAAAAATTTTATTTTTAAGTTGTTTTTCTTTTGTGCTCGGAGATATTATTAATGCCTGTAAAAAACAAGACATAGAGTATATATTTCATCAAATGCCAGAAAGTGGTACTGTTGAAGAAATTTTAAAAGAAGTGAAAAATATCATTTCTTCTTTTAACCCAAGTTTTGTATTTACTGTGAATCATTTAGGGGTAGATAAAGAAGGATATATGCTCGATTTATTTGAGCAGTTAGATATTGCTTTTGTGTCGTGGTTTGTAGATAATCCACGGCTAATATTAGGCTCTTATAAAAAAATAAAAACAAAAAGAACACTTATTGCCACATGGGACAGGGGAAATATTGCTTACTTGAAAGAAGAGTGTGCTTTTGAAAATGTAATGCATCTTCCTTTAGGTGTCGATTTTGAGCGATTATCTTTAGCCTCAAAGAAAAAAGAATGGCAAAATAATGTAAGTTTTGTAGGCACATCTATGAGTGGTAAAGTTGCTTCTCGCTTAGCGTGTGCAGGTGTTTCTGTAAAAGATTTAAGTGTGTTTCCTGCAATAGTTGCGGTGTACATGGAAAAAAAAGAACAAGATTTCAAAAAATTACTTAAAAATTTTCCTGAAATAGAGACTACTGTGAGTAAATTATCTGGCGCAGAGCAGGGGGCTTTTTTAACTGCAATTATGCACCAAGCAACACTGCAATATCGCTTGCAATGTGTTTTAGAACTAGTCCCTTTAAGAGGGCATATTTTTGGTGATTCAGGTTGGAAGGAGCTTTTACCGAAAACAGATTTATGGACATATCATCCGCCTGTTAATTATTATGAAGATTTACCCTCAGTATATGCAAGCTCTATTATAACTTTTAATACCACAAGTCAGCAAATGATAAGTGCTGTTAATCAGCGGATATTTGATGCGCCCGTTGCAGGTTCTTTTCTTATATCAGACTTTAGCGAAGAGCTTGGGGAGTATTTAGAGATTGGCAAAGAAGTTATTGTCTATAAACATCATGAAGAAATTCCCGATCTAGTAAAATGGTGGCTACGAAATCACTCAGGCAGAGAAAAAGTCATATTAGCTGCAAAAAAACGAATATTTGCAGAACATAGATATGAACTCCGTTTAGAAACACTTTTAATGGAATTTGAAAGAACATGTCAATAACACCAAATATATTAATTATTCAGACTCTAAGAATGGGAGACATTTTAATGACTCTCCCACTATTACTTCGTTTGCAAAAAAAATATCCTACAGCAGATATCTTTTTTCTTGCAGAGGAAATATTTTTTACTCCGCTTAAAGAGGTGCTGCCAAGTATTAATTTTGTGTCCACTCACAAGCAAGATAAATTAAAACAAATGAAATGGGATATTGTTATTAATTTGAGCTTTCGAAATAACGCAAGTGAATTTGCAGGAACTTTGCAGACTGATCTCATTGTCGGAGCTGTAAAGAATTCTTTAGGAGAAGTGCGAGTTCATGGTAACTGGGCGCTTTATAGAACAAGTCTTGTGCATAATAATAGATATAACTGTTTTCACTGGTCAGATATTAATTGTTTTGATGTGCTTTCGTTAGAGGATATGTATATTAAGGAGCCATTAATACGAAAAGGCACAAACAGAAGAATAGGACTTTTTTTAGGTGCAAGCGCAACAGATAGATATCCCAAGAAAGAATTTTGGTTATCTCTTGCAAAAAAATTAGAATCTTTTGGATCTGAAATTGTGCTATTAGGCGGAGAAAGTGAGCGAGAAGTGGGAGATTTTCTTTTCTCTCAACTAAGTAGAGCAGAAAATACGTGTGGAAAGTTTAATTTGCTAGGACTTTTTAATGCATTTAGAACATGTGCTTGCGTTATTAGCCCAGACACAGGTCCTATGCATTTAGCTAGTTTAAGTGGAACACAGGTATATAATTTATCACTAGGTTCTGCCTCACCATGGGATACTGGCGCATATACTTGCGGGCAGGTAACTGTTCGACCTCATATATCTTGTATAAAAGGGTGTTGGCAGTGCACAAGAAATGAATATCTTTGTTTTGAAAAAGTAAATCCTGAAGCGTTTGCTATATTTATTCAAATGCATCTACTTGAGAATAAATTAATACATCTAGAAACATGTAGCGTATATACAAGTGCAAGAAATAATTTAGGTTTGTATCATTTAGAGGAATCTGAAAAAAGTGTACACGATATTAATCATCAAACCATATCTTTTCTTTGGCAAGATTTTTTCGCATCTTTTCTTGAACTTGGAAAACTAACAAATTATAATAGTGATGCTTTAAAATCAAACCCAACTCTTAGGCGTACACTTATAAAGAGTACTAAGGCTTTTCGTGATGATTTTTGGGCGCACTATAAACAAAAGAGCCTGTTAGATGCTGCTTTTTTTGAAAAAAGTTCAACGCTTCTAAAGCCTTTAGCAGGTTTTGCTCAAATGTATATCGAAAATGCAGACGCAAAAAAAGAATCATGGCTAAAGATGCTTAATATGGTCGAGAGTTTTTTAGAAAAAATAGAAGAATAATAGATACGCATTGTAATATTAAAGAATATAAATACGTAAAATATAAAAATACAGAAATAATATAAATTTATAAAAAAAACAGCAATATAAACAAGTAATAATATAAAAAAAGAGCAATACGGGAAAAATAATAAAAAAAGAGAGAGTATAACTCTCTCTTTTTTTATGTGATGTATTTATCTTTTAAGGGCTAAATAAACCAAGGTTCGCAGTTTGCTTCAAAGTAAGCTTGTGGGTGGTCACATGCTGGGCACACATTAGGTGCGGCCATTGTATTTGATTGAACATATCCACAGTTACGACAGCGCCAAGAAACAGCTTTGTCTTTCTTAAACACAGAGCCAGTGTTAATTGTTTCAAGCATAGCAAGATATCTTCTTTCATGGTGTAGTTCTGCTACAGCAATATGAATCATAGCTTCTGCAATGGTATCAAATCCTTCTCTTTTAGCAATTTCTGCAAAAGATGGATACATTTCTGTATGTTCATAATGTTCGCCAGCTGCTGCTTCTTCAAGGTTTTTTGCAGTACTTGCAATAATACCTGCACCAGTGCTTGTAGTAATTGTTACATTTTCTCCGCTTTCTAAAAATTTGAACAGACGTTCAGCATGTTCTTTTTCTTGTCCAGCAGTTTCTTCAAACATAGCAGATATTTGAACATATCCTTCTTTTTTAGCAACAGAAGCAAAATAAGTATATTTGTTGCGTGCTTGTGATTCGCCAATAAACGCAGTTAGTATATTTTTTTCAGTGACAGTACCTTTTAATGGTTTCATAATTATAGTTCTCCTTTAAATTATGGTATAGATAAATTCTTTCTCTATATTTTATAGGCAAAGAAGAAGAACTCTGTCAAGTATAAACGAGTGGATAAAAACAGTTAGCTCAAAAAAACAGTTTTTTTGAGTAATAGCTAGAAATTATTTGCTTAATTTAAAGGCTTACTATATAGTTCAAAAAAACAAATTGCTTGTTTAAAAAAAAATGAGCTGGGTCTTTAGTTAAATGATTGAATAAAAAGTAAACTTTTTTTTTAATTGGTCGATAAATAAAATGAAGTTTTAGTGTGATTTTGAAATATGTTTATTAAAGATAGTATATTATAGTAATTAGAAGAATTTTATCAAGGAGAAACGGTATGGGAACTCTTACAAAAGCAGGGATAATAGAGCAAATTCATGAGAAAACAGATTCACATAGACATAGAAGTGAAATTAAAGAACTTGTAGAATTTACCCTTGATATGATGAAAGAAGTAATAAAGAAAGATCATGAGCTTTTAATTAGTGGGTTTGGTAAGTTTGAAGCATATTCAAAAAAAACACGCCGTGGTAGAAATCCACAAACTGCAAAAGAAATAGTACTACCATCTCGTAAAGTTATTGTGTACAGACTTTCTCGTAAGTTTCGTGCAGAATTAAACGGCGAATAGAGAGCATAAGAAATACAAAGAAAAGCACATAGTTGCTTTTACGTTGTTGCTTTTACGTTGCTTTTTACTATAAATATTTAGGTGTAATTTTTTCAGTTATACTCTTAAATAGTAAGAAAAAGTCCTTCTTAATTAAGAAGGACTTTTTCTTATTATTTATCACTATATTTTTATTAAATAGAATATAGTTTACTTAGTATAAAATCTTAGAATGCAAAACGTGCGCCTATTAGAAGCTGATGTGCGCTCACACCATAACTTCCAAAGCGGTAAGCAACGTCGAGCAAAACGTGTTTACTAACAGGAACACTCGTTCCAACAGTTGCAGCAAAACCAAAATCAAAACCAGAACTGCTATTAGAAGTATTACTCCAAGTTGATTCTACTGAAGAATAGCTCAAACCTAAACCAAGCCCAGCATATGGAACGAAATTAAGTTTGTTTTTAAAATGGAAATCGTAGTAGACACTAGCAAGTACAGGTACACGGAGGTAAGATGTTTCAACATTAGCGTATGTGTCTGAGCTATAAAGTATTCCACCTTCTACTTCAGCACGCAGTGGCAAATCCGCAACTGGTTTAAGGTCCACACCAACAGCTACTGAACCACCAAAAGTAAAGCCACCTGCACTACCTAAAGATAGTTTTGGTGTGAAATAGAATCCTGAAAGGTCAGAATAATCGGCAGCCATAACATTAGCTGGTACGAGTAAAACCATAAGAATAAAGCTCATTAATAGTTTTTTCATAGGGATAAAGTCCTTTAAAATAGAGATTAAATTTAATTTAAAAATCGGTTATAAATAAATTAAAGATGTATAAGAGTCAAGATATGAAAGTATTACTTTTGGAATAAATTAAAAACTAAAAATTAAATAGTTATACTTTGTAGTGTTTTATAAGTAGATTCAGTTTTTATTAGCGTATATATGTTTTAGCAGATACTCTGTTTTTTCCTTCAGATAATTGAGTATGCTTAATAGGTTTTTTATTATGCGTAAGACTCATTGTGTTAAGAATATAAGGCGTATATTTTGTATGTTTTTTAAATTATATACGTGATAAATTGAGTGCATATCTTGGAATTTTTTAGTATATAGTAAGTTGAAGCAAGTATGATAAAAACTAATTACTTATTTTAAATACATAGTGCTCAAAAGCAAACACTATACTTATTGAGTAATATAGTTAGACAAGGTATTTTGTTAGTTCTGATTGTTGCTGATATATCAAGCTTTTAAGTGCCGAGTGTTTTTAAGTGCCGAGTGTTTTTAAGTGCCGAGTGTTTTTAAGTGCCGAGTGTTTTT
>CAMQUX010000070.1 GCA_947037905.1 uncultured Desulfovibrionaceae bacterium
TTTTTAAATCTTGATTTTTTACATCTTGATTTTTTACATCTTGATTTTTATTTTGAGCTTATTTTACAGAACACTTTATTTTTTTTAATTTCTCTCCTTTTTTCTAGGCTCTCCTTTTTGCTAGGTTCTCCTTTTTTCTAAGTTCTCTTTTTTTCTAGGTTCTCTTTTTTTCTAAGTTCTCTTTTTTGCAAAGCTCTCCTTTTTTTAGCAAATAGGACTCTTTTATATATGAATATATTGAGAGAGCTCGTAAGTAAGTAAGTAAGTAAGTAAGTAAGCAGATTGCATTGCAATAAATTTTACTAGTCTATTTTTTTGCATATGTGTATAATTTTTATCCAAACATGTATTCTTACACTGTCTAATCTCTAAACAGTTTTTATTGCTTAAAAAAATATTATAAAATTAATCAACATTATTATATACTTATAGACATTCTTTTTTTGGCACAAAGCTTGCTTTAACAAACTATATAACAGCTCAAAATACATATTTAGCTATTTAATAAAAAACATAATTTATATTTTAGGAGATTAGAATGAAAAAATTACTTTTAACACTAAGCATAATTGCAGGTCTTGGAGCCGCAGGTTTAGGCCTTGCAGGCGATAGTTTTGCAATGAAAGGCTCAGGACATGGCGGAAATGGTGGTGGATACCATAACAGTGGCGGTATGGGTGGTGGAATGGGAATGAGCTGCGGCATGGGCGGCGGAATGCGAGGATACCATAAAGGATATTCCGAACTTTCTAAACAAGATCAAGCAAAACTTGATGCACTTGTAGAACAACATCAAAAAGATATAAGCCCGTTACGTGAACAACTTTGGAAAGACAATACTAAATTATCAGTTCTTCAAGGAAATAACCCTTCTGAAGCAACTATAAACAAACTTATCGACAACATCTCAAAATCTCGTGTGCAATTAAAAGCAAAAAATAATGCTTTTGCAAAACGCATTGATGCTGAATTCGGCGACAAACTACGTAAAAACCGCTAAGTTTAGAAATCTCCCCTTTTACTAAACTACATATACACTACACTTGTGCATCTATTACTTTTAATAGATGCACTTTTTACTTGTATGTTCTTTTTAAAACACAACGAACTCTGCAAGCTTAGCGAGTGCTTCTAAAATACCTTAATAAAAGCAATTCTCATGATTTTAGCTCACTTAATCGCTACAAATATATTTTCCCATATTAATATACTATTTAGAAATATCTGCCATGTTTTTTACAAATCGGAGCTCTCTGTTCATACATATCTGCTAATATAGTGCTTCAGTGTCTTTATTTTTTTCTATGCTTCTAACTAATTCTCTGGCTAATGCACTAGTTAATTCTTTGGTTAATTCTTTAACTAATTTATTGTACATATTTACTATATAATATTAAATACTTATAGCACAAGAAATCCACATTTTTATTTTTTAATCGCTACAAAAAATAAACTACAAATTATAACGCATTTTACTATCTTTCTAATATAAATAATCTCTCAAAAAATATAACTTGAGATAAATTTATATAAGGGGACTAATAATGGATATCAAAAAAACAGTTTTTGCAGTAGTAATTTTAAGCTTTTGTATACTCAGTCTAGGAGTACTTACAAGCTATGCCCAAAGTAATATGGAAACACGTTCATGTGGTATGAGTACATACCATAGCAATAGTGGAAAATACCATCAAAGCTTTTACGCAAAATTATCAAAACAAGATAAGGAAAAATACAATGCGCTCATAGAAAAGCATGCTAACGATACAAGCGCACTTCATGAGCAACTTTGGAAAGATAATACGAAACTGTCTGTTCTTCAAAATAATAAAAATACTTCGCCAGATACCCTCACTAAACTCGTCGATGATATGTCTGATACTCGAATGAAACTTGTGGCTATGGAAAGAAGCTTTCAAAAACTCCTTCATAAAGAATTTAGCGATAAATCATCTCATAAAAATAAATAGGGGAAAGAGTGCGTAACGTGCAAGTTATATACAATACTGAACCGTTAATACTACAATCTTAATATTAAACCATTAAATAATAGTAATATGTCTGTTTCTTAATGGACATATTACTATCATTCTTTTTGAAATATGTTTTTCTAAGCTAAGAGCAAGCTCGCAAAATAATATCAATAAATATACTCTCTTCTACTTATAAAAAACTGTTTCACAAATATTATCAAATAGCAACAATATCTGATACTTATCGAAACAGATATAATATCCAGTACTTATCAGGATAAATGCAATATATGCTCCTAACACAAAAGAGAGCTATTTAAGGCAAAAATATTCTGCTACATTTATTTACTTGTTACTTTTCTATTTCCACTGTATACTGATTTAATTAACTATTATCATATAAAAGGACTTCTATATATTATGAAAGAAAACCAAAATGAAATGTGTGAAGATAGCTTCAATATGGCTCTACCGCAACTAGATTTTAAAACTTTTCTACTCTCCTTATCCTCCTCTGCCCTTGTGCATCTTGGAGAAGTTGAGAATCCTGAATCGGGTAAAAAAGAACCAAATGCACAACTTGCAAAACATAGTATCGATATAATTGCAGTTTTAGAAGATAAAATTAAAAATGGTATGACTGATGAAGAAAGTGAACTGCTCTGCAATGTTCTCTATAATCTGCGAATGAAATATACCAGCTTGAATAAATAAATTATGACGAGTGCTAAAATTTCTGTTGGTATTGTTGGCATAACTGGGTATGCAGGGCTTGAGCTCATGTCTATACTTTCTTTGCATCCACACTTTAAGCTGAGCTTTGTAGCATCACGAGCTGAAGAAGGAAAAAAACTGCATGAGATTTTTCCTTTTATGCAAGGCACAAGTTGTGAAAATCTCACTATTTCCTATCCTAATGCTAAGAATATTATAGATAACTGCCAGCTCGTTTTTTTAGCTGTTCCGCACAGTACCGCTATACCTCTTGTAAAAGAACTTTCTGGACATAATATAAAAATAGTAGATTTAAGTGCAGATTTTCGCATTGATGATGCAAAAACGTATGAGCAGTGGTATAATACTGAGCATACTGCGCCCGAGCTACTAAAAAATGCAGTCTATGGACTAGTTGAGCTCTATAAAAACTCTATTGCAAAAACAAACTTGGTTGCGAACCCTGGTTGCTATCCAACAGCAAGTATCTTAGCTCTTGCACCAGCTCTTCAGCATAAAATTATCAAAACAGATAGTATTATTATCGATGCAAAATCTGGCACTTCTGGTGCTGGAAGAAATGCTAAAATTTCCTCGCTCTTTTGCGAAGTGCATGACAACTTTAAACCTTATTCACTCACCTCTCATAGGCACACTCCGGAAATAGAGCAAGAACTTTCAAAAATTGCACAAGAAAATATAACTATCTCTTTTAATACACATTTATTGCCTATTTCTCGTGGCATATTATGTACTTGTTATTCTAGTCTAAAAGATATATATACTTCTAAAGAAGTTCATACGATTTATGAAAAATATTATGAAAACGACCCTCTTATAAGAATACTTCCTCTTGGAAATTTTCCAGAGACTCGTTTTGTTAAAGGCTCTATGCTTTGCGATATAAGCATAAGTGTAGATAAAAGAACAAATAAACTTATTATCTGTTCTGCCATTGACAACCTATGCAGGGGCGCTGCAGGGCAAGCTATTGCTAATGCAAATCTTCTTTTTAACTATCCTGTAGATACAGCATTAGCCTATAAACCACTTATACCTTAGAAAATACTATGCAAATAACACAAGCTGACTTTGATCTTTTTAAACAACTTATTCATGACCTTATAGGCATCGCCCTTTCAGATGATAAAAAATATCTTATTGAAGGACGATTAGCTCATTTACTAAAGAAATATGAACTTAGTACTTGGAAAGAGTTATATACTCTATTGCGAGCAAATAGCACACAATCTCAAGTAGCAAAAGAAGAACTTATTGTTGCTATTACTACTAATGAGACTTCTTTCTTTCGTGATATACATCCCTTTAAAAACATTGAAAAATATGTTTTTCCAGAACTTGTACAAAATTTTTTAGAAAGAAGAAAATCTCCTAGAGATAAAATAAAAATTTGGTGTGCTGCCTGTTCTACTGGGCAAGAACCTTATAGCTTGGCTATACTTTTAAAAGACTTTGTTGAACGAAATAAATTCAAATATCCTACCCTTCAATATGAAGATTTCTCTATTCTTGGAACAGATATTTCTTCTGGTGTACTCCAAAAGTGTAATTCTGGGCAATTTTCTGAAATTGAATTCGGAAGAGGACTTGAAGAAAAATACAAAAAGAACTTTGTACATATGCCAGATGAAAAAATATGGAAAATTGATGATAAAATCAAATCTATCCTTACTTTTAAAATGGTCAATCTTATAAATTCTGTGCAGCATCTTGGTTCTTTTGATTTTATACTTTGTAGAAATGTTTTTATCTATTTTAATGAAACTACAAAAAAACAAATTCTCGAACAATTTGCTAAAATGCTTCCGCCAAAAGGCTATCTTCTTCTCGGTTCTTCTGAAGGTATTGCACGTTTATCTGATCAATTTGTTCCTGAACGCTTCGATACAACTATTATCTATAGAAAAATTAATCCCGCTGAATAGAGAACTTTTGGTGCGAACACACTTAAAAGTTCTCTGTTACTAGCGGATACCCATTAAACTTATTGAAACTATTCACCTTTTGTCTTACACAAATCCCTTTTTTAATTTTTCGTCCAATTTTTCGTCCAATTTTTCGTTCTAAGGCATAAATCTTAAATATTATTTTATTATTGTTTATTTACAGCATGATAATATTTTATACATTCACTAGAATAAAATATTTCAGTTTCAATTTTTATACAGTATAAAAAAAGTTACGGAAGAAAAGATATCTTTTCTTCCGTAACTTTTTTATTTTTCGTAAATATTTAGCTTATACTTATATAGATGCGAGGTTCCCTGCAAAATTCTTTTGTTGTTTTTTTGCGTTTACATTTATTCTTTCATCATTTAATTCAACCACTTCTAAATACTCATCTGCATTTTCTAATAAGGCTCGCATAAATAAATTATTTATATGATGTCCTGATGCAAAAACTGTAAATTTAGCGTGTATTGGGTAAGCACTCACAGCTATATCGCCTAAAAAATCTAATATTTTGTGTCGTACAAATTCATCTTTATAACGAAGTCCTTCTGCATTAAGCACTGCAAATTTATCTAAAACAATTGCTGTTTCTAAGCTTCCACCAAGGGCTAAACCATTAGATCGTAAGTGTTCTACTTGCTCAAGAAAACCAAAAGTTCGTGCTTTTGCTATATCTTTTTCAAATGCCGCTGGTGAGGCTTCGTATAAATACTGTTGTTTTCCTATACAAGGATGTGCAAAATCTATTGTATAATCAATCACTAAACCATCATTTGGCTTAGCCTCTATATATTTGCCATCAAGTTCAAATCTAAATGCTTTCTTTAAACGATAAACTTTTTTATTTTTTGCCTGCTTTTGTATACCTGCTTCACGTAAAAGATATGCAAGTGGTGCAGCACTACCATCCATTATTGGAATTTCTTTGCCATGTACTGTTATAGTTATGTTATCAACATCTAATGATCTAATTGTTGCAAGTAGATGCTCTACTGTTGCAATAGAATATTCATCACATTCTAATGTTGTTGCGAGCATTGTATCAGAAACCATAGCAGCATCTGGTTTTATAAAGACATTACCATGCTCACCATGTAAAGAAAAAACAATTCCTGTATTTTCTTTAGCAGGACTAAATTCTACTTTTATCTGACTACCACTATGTAGCCCTATACCAGTATAATGAACTGCTTTTTTTATTGTTTTCTGTTTCATACATATTTCCTAGAAATTATATCACATAGAACTGTAGCTTTAAGGCTACACTCCATTAATGTTATTTAGATGCTTTATTCTTATATAACAAGAATCATGCCAAGAAAAAAATATTCTAAAACCTTTTAACTGTACCATCTATTTTTAGTCTTTTTTTTTGTCAATTATAAAATTGTATATTTTTATCCATTATAAAAAAAGTGTAGAAAAAAAGACACACTTTGCTCTCTACTTTTTTTTAAAAAATAAAAATCTATCATGAGCGGATAAATCCTCTAAAACTGCCTGCTCTTTTAGCTCTTGAAAACCTTGCGCATAGTCCAATAATTCCTCTTTCTGCTCGTACGCTATCTCTATAAAACAAACACCTTCTTGCTGCAGAAGTGCTGTGCAGTAAGGTAATAATTCTTTCACGTGCGAGCAGCCATTATCTGCGCTATAGAGCGCACCATGTGGCTCAAATGCAGAAACTTCTCTGCTCACTTTTAAGAGTTCTTTTTCGGATATATAGGGAGGGTTACTTACACAAAGACGAGCTATTTCATTTTGCACGCACGGTTTTCTAAAATCTGCTTGAATAAAAAGAATTTGCTCTAAAACATTATGCCTTTGTGCGTTCTCTTTTGCCACAAATAATGCATCTAACGATATATCTACTGCTATTCCTAATGCGTTTGGAAATTCTTTTGCTAAGCTTACTGAAATATTACCTGAGCCTGTACCAAAATCTACAAATATAAAGGCATCTAAACTGCTATAGAATGCTTTCACATGCTCTATTATTTCTTCTGTTTCTGGACGTGGAATAAGAACATGTTTATTTACAAAAAAATCCCGTCCAAAAAATTCTTTATTCTGGATCAAATACGCTACTGGCTCACCTAGTATTCTTCGGTTTACCAGCAGTTCTAAATCAGCCTCAAGATTTTTAGGAAACTCTTCTTTTATATGAACAAGAATATACAAACGATCTTTCTTTAAAATATGCCCAAGCAGTAGCTCTGCTGAAAGCAATGGACTATCTACCTCTGCTAGCTCTAATCGTACTCGAACGGTTTCAATAATTTCCCATAAATACATGGAT
>CAMQUX010000071.1 GCA_947037905.1 uncultured Desulfovibrionaceae bacterium
GGAAAAATTTTTAAATTTTCCCCTCTTTCCCCCCACGTATAGTTATAACTGCTACCAGTTACGGGATTTTACGAGAGTTAGTAGTCTTTTAAAGGTTTCATCGTCTAGTTGTAGATCAAGCGGCAGTGGGTATTCGCGCCCAATATAGGTATATTTAGGTTGTCCTAGTCTATGATATGGTAATAGTTCGTAAACTATTCTTTCTTTGTTTGGTAGTGTGTCTAGGAAATCAAGAATTTGAATTATATCTTCGTCTCTATCATTAAATCCTGGAACAATAGGGGTACGAAGAATCATAGAAAGTTTCGGGAATTGTGCTGCAACCTTTTGTAGATTTTCAACAATTCTTTCGCCTGTTACGCCAGCGTATTCTTTTAATTTTTCATCGTTGAGTGATTTAACATCAAAAAGGAGCGTGTTTAGGTACTCTGCAGCTTCTAGTAATGCTTTGTCTGCAACGTAACCGCAACATTCGATGGCAGTTTTAATGCGTCTTTTCTTTGCTTCGCGTAGTAGTGGTATTGCAAAATTTGCTTGATAGAGAGGTTCTCCACCAGAGATAGTCATACCGCCACCTGAGCGGGCATAGAATATGGCATCTTGTTCTACGGTATCGAGCACTTGTGCGACTGTTTTTACTTCGCCGTAGATATTTAATGCACCAGATGGGCAGTGTTCTGCACAGGTAAGACAGTTTTTACATCCGTCTAGGGTTACTTTGTAATCTGTATCTGGCCCAGTTGTTTTGATTGCGTTATTAGGACAAACATCTAAACAGCGTTTACATTCGTTAGTGCCGAGGCATTTGTTTGGATTGTAAGCGATTTGTGGATTAGGTAGCTGAGATTCAGGGTTACTACACCATTTACAGCTTAGCGGACAGCCTTTTAGGAAAACGATGGTTCGAATGCCAGGACCGTCATGCACGGAATATTTTTGAATACTATATACAACACCTGTTACATCTTTATCATTAGTCATATTAACTCTCCTGCTTTTATGGTGAAATAGAATTTATTTTTAATCTATGAAAATCTAAAAATCAGCTTAAAGTATACGTAAAAGAAAAACAATAAATACTTTTAATATAAGATAAAAAAAGTATTTTAATAGAAATTTTGTTTGTAAATAAAAAAAGAGGGAGAAGATTTCTCAACTCCCTCTTTTTGGGTTTTGTTAATACTAAATAGTATCGTGAGCAGTACGACGGATTAAGTCATTTTGTAGATCTTCTGAAAGGTCACAGAAGTATGCACTGTATCCAGCAATACGAACGATAAGGTTACGGTATTTATCAGGATCTGATTTAGCTTTTTGTAGAGTATCAGCGTTAATAACGTTGAACTGAACATGCCATAATTTTAGATCGCAGAATGTACGGATGAAAGAAACTAACTTTTCAGTACCTTCTTCGCCCTCAACACATTTAGGAGTAAACTTAATGTTCAACATACGAGCAGCACGATCGCGCATTCCGTAGTTTTTAGAGTTAGCGTTTGAAAGAAGAATAGCAGTTGGTCCATTTATGTCTGCACCATGTGATGCTGAAGAACCGTCTGAAAGAGCAGTCCAAGCAGCACGACCGTTAGCAGAAGCACTAACTACGCGTCCAAAAGGAACGTGTGATGTAAATGGTACGTAACGAACATCGTTATGCATTCCAAGATCAGCTGAGTAGTCTTTACCGAATTGTACTGATAGTTTATCAATAGCTTTTCCGATAGAATCTGCGTAATCGTCGTTGTTACCGTAGCAAGGAGCACTTTGTACTAATGCACGGATATCTTCATAACCTTCATAGTTAGCTTTCATAGCTGTTAATAGGTCTTCCATTTTAAGTTTTTTATCTTCAAAAACAAGTTTTTTGATTGCAGATAAAGAGTCAACAAGAGTACCTAGTCCCATACACTCGAAGTAACCAAGGTTGATACCTTCAGGAATTTGAGGAGTATGAAGATCTAAACAATGTTTCATACAAAGGTCATGAAGAGCAGAACCCATAGGTTGCGCAAAATGCTTAGCACGAAGATTGTTTATGATATATTGTTGTTGGAAAGCAGTTTTTAGGAAATATGTATGTTGTGCAACATAAATGTCCCAGAACTCGTCCCAAGTTTTAATTTTAGTAACATCGCCAGTATCGAGACCAAGAACTTGATCACCATATCTAAGCATTTTACCACCGTACATAACCATTTCAAGAGCAGCAGGGAAGTTTACATATGCTCCACCTGAAGTGTATGTGTCACGGTTAGGCATACGAGCTTCTGTACAACCAGAAACAGCGTAATCAAGAGCTTCTTCGAAAGTAGCACCTTTAGATACATATAAAGGAACAACTTCTTCATCATTGATAAGTTTTGGGAAACCAGAACCATCTTTGATAGTTTCAGCAACATCCCAAAGGTAACGCTCAGGGCTACGTGAATGTATACGAGCCGCAAGGTCAGGGTAATGAAGAGGGAATTCTCTTTTTGATTTTAATATAAGGTAAGTTAGATCGTTAGTAGCGTCAGATCCTTGAGGAGTTTGACCACCAACAGTTACAGCTTCCCAATGTGCATAACCTTCGTTAAATGCGCCACCAGTAGGAGAGATGTAAAGATCGATGTACTGAGCCATACCAACCCACATACACTCAAGAAGCTCTAAAGCTTGATCTTCAGTGATTTTTCCAGATTTCATATCTTTTTCATAAAGAGGGAAGAAATACTGATCCATACGACCGTTAGAAACGATAGTACCAGTTTTTTGCTCTAAACGAGAGAAGATTTGTGTGAACCAATGAGCTTGAACTGCTTCTGCGAAAGAAGTAGCTGGGTGCTCAGGAACAACACGACAAATGCGAGCCATTTCTTCTAATTCTTTTTTACGAACAGGATTAGCTTCTTTCTTAGAAAGTTCTAATGCTAGGTCTGCATGACGATGTGCCCAAATAACAATCGCATCACAAACAGTAACAATAGATTGTAAGAAAGGAAGTTTTTCTACGTTATCAATCGGGCTATTAGGATCTAAAGCTTCGATTTTAGCAAGAGCTTCGTCTTTAATATCTTTGAATCCACGATCAACAACTTTAGCGTAATCATGAACCCATTGGATTGATGAACGGAAAGATGATGTTTCGTTAACGATAAAGCGAGAGATAAGTCCTTCAGGATCGTCATAAGTTAATTTATGAACGCTTTCAGGAAGAGCAGCACTTAGTGCTTCATGATAAGTTTTACCTTTCCAGTAAGGAGCGATTTGCTCAACAACGATAGTTGCATTTTCTTCTGAGATAACAAATGGTGATTCAGTACGGAAAGGAAGTTCTTTAACCGCGATATCTAAAAAGTCACCATCTAGTTCAGGATAAAGAACACCATAACGACCTTGGCAACCGCCACGTCCTGCTAATAATTGGTCTTCATCAATATAAACAGTCATTTTTTCAGCGATTGTTTTAAGAGCTTTAGCCCAACGTAGGCAAAGCATTTCGCCTTCTGTTTCTTTCATTGATTCTGTGAAGTATAAAGCACGTTCAATATCGATTATAGGACGAGTATTGTCGAATCTTTCGAGTATTGAGAAAACACGTTTGTGGCTTGCACGGAAACGATCTTCTTTGCCTTCAATTTTGTCCAAGAGTCTTTGCTCATGTGGGGATAAACAACATTCCATAATAGTTCTCCTTTTTAAAAGGTTTATACAGATGTATACAATTTATATCTGTATTTGTGATCAGCTTTATTGATTATGTTCTTTGTCTTATTTATCGTGTTAGAAAAAGTGAGACAGAAGGAACATAAGTTACTAAAAGTAGTATTGCAATCATTATGCCAAGTAATGGGAAAGCAGCCTGTGCAAGTTTATCTATTTTAACATTTGCAATACCACTTGCTACGAAGAGGTTTACCCCAACTGGAGGAGTAATAAAACCAATAGCAAGGTTTACTACCATTATAATACCGAAATGCACAGGGTCAACCCCAACTTTGGTAACAATCGGTAAAAGAATTGGTGTAAGTATAACAATAGCAGCAAGCGCTTCCATAAATGTTCCTACAAACAAAAGTAAGATATTTATGAGTAGTAAGATAAGAATCTTATTTGTAGTCAGTCCTAATATGAAGGTTGCAATGGTTGCAGGGACTTGTCCAATAGTCATGATAGTACCAAATATAGTAGCCATAGCCATAAGTATGATAACAATGGCAGATGTTGAACACGCATCCATAACACATTTTACGATATTTTTAATGTTGATTTCTTTGTAAACAAAGGTACCAACAAGAAGACCGTAAAGAGCAGATACAGCGGCTGCTTCTGTAGGAGTCATGATCCCACCGTAGATACCGCCTAAAATGATAACTGGTACCATAAGCGCCCATTTAGCATCCCATAGAGCTGTGAGGAAAGTTTTTGTATTACGAGTATGTTGTTCGCCTTTCCAGCCTTTTTTCTTTGAATAGAAGTAACAGTAAACCATAAGAGATAAACCTGTTAAAATACCAGGAACAATACCGCCTAGAAAGAGTTTTCCGATAGATGCTTGGGCAGATACACCGTAAACAACAAAAGGATTACTAGGAGGTATCATAACGCCAATAGCACCACTTGCTGCAACGATAGCGCCAGCAAAGTATTTATCATAGCCACGCTCTATCATAGCAGGGATAGTTAATGCTCCAATAGCAGCAACAGTTGCAGGTCCAGATCCTGATATAGCACCAAAGAACATACATGTTGCAACAGTCGCAAGCGCCATACCGCCATAAAGTGAGCCAAGCATTTCATCTGCGAGGTTTAAAAGACGCTCAGAAAGTCCGCCTGCACCCATGAAAACACCAGCTGCTATAAAGAATGGAATAGCCATGATTGGGAAAGAATCTATAGAAGTGAAGGTGTATGTTGCGATATAAGAGATAGGTAGTGTACCGGCTCCTATGGTTGTTACAAGGGCAGATAGTCCAAGTGAAATCGCAATAGGTACACCAAGTGCTATAAATAACAAGAAGTATCCAAATAGAAGCCCCGCAATAGACATGCGAGACCAGATGGCTAGAGGAAGAAAGATAACAGCTGTAAAGGCTGCAGCTATTAGCGTATCAGTCATTCCGCATTTCTTAACGGATTTGTAAAGGTCTTGAAGTAATCTAAGAGTTGCAAGCCCAAACCCAAAAGGAAGGATTAAATAAGGAATAGCGTAAGATATTTGTAATGCCGCAGATATTTGTGGGCGTGCTATTTGACCTAGAACATGATTTGTTCCCATATAAGTTATGAAAACTGTGAGTATTAAAAAGCATAAATCAACAACAATCCAGCTCATATCTTGAAAGCGTTTAGGTAGTTTGTCATAAAGAATATCAACACGAATATTTGAACGGTTTTTAATAGCAATAGGTAGTGCTAGGTATGATATCCAGATAAAAACAAAACGGGAAAGTTCTTCTGTCCAAACAGCCGCACCTGCACCATCAACAAGATGGACAATAAGGTAGCGATAAATAGTTTGAAAGCTAATAACTGCAATGATTAGAAGCATTCCAATAAATAGAAACGGTTTTTCAAAATTTTCATCTAATTTGTGAAGAAAAGAACGATTATTAATCGTATTGCTCATAAGTACTCCTTAAAATATAACTCAAATTAAAACAAAAACTGAAAAAAAGAGCCTTTTCTTTCAATAAAAGAAAAGGCTCTTGATTAAGATTAATTATTTTTCTGTCTCATTAGGGGTTGCTGTTACTGCAGCAAGAGCTTCATCAGTTTGTGTTTGAAGGATTAGTTCTACAAGATCTTGAGGAATAGTATCGTTAAATTTATTCCAAACAGGACGAGTAGTTTCAATCATAGCCGCACGTTCTTCAGGGGTCATTTTGTAAATTGTAACACCTTCAATAATGAATTTATTCTTTGCTTCTTCTTGTTTTTCTTCAGCTATAGCACGTTGGAAAGTAATAGCTTCTGCTGCTGCTTCACGAACTGCTGCTTGGATGTCTGCTGGAAGAGTATCCCAGTACGCTTTATTCATCATAAGAAGATGTAAAGAGTAGTTATGTTCAGAATCAATAAAGCTTTTTAGTACTTCGTTATGTTTTGCACTATATAAAAGTGAATATGTGTTGCCTTCAGCATCTACTGTTCCTTGTTGAAGAGCAGTATAAGTTTCACCCCAAGCAATTGGAGTTGCGCTCATGCCTAAAACATCAGCAACAGCAACCTCTACAGGTGAGTTAGTTGTACGAACTTTTACGTTTGCAAAGCTTTTAAGGTCAGTAAAAGGTTCTTTTACTGATGCAAAGTTACGGTAGCCAAATTCAGAGTACATAATTGGCTCAAGATTGATGTCATTAGCTACTTTTCTTAAGTAATCGCCAATAGCACCGTTATCAAGAGATTCATGTAAAGCAGCTGCATATTTAGGCTGTGTTATATAAGGAAGATCAAATGCCATGAAAGCATTTCCAAAATTTGCCATGTTAGGAGAAGAACTAGAAGATAGTTCAAGATCACCTTTTTGAGCAGATTCCATAGTTACTCTGTCGCTTCCAAGAATAGTATTTCCGTAGATTTCTACTTTTACTTTACCATCTGTTTTTGCTTCTAGAAGTTCTTTAAATTTTTCATACCCAATAGTTACGATATCACCAGGAGCCATAGGGTGTCCTAAGCGCATAAGATATGTTTCTTCTTCTGGTTTGTCTGATGAACCACCACAAGCAACAAGCATTAAACTTAAGCTTGCAAGCATTGAAAATATGAGTACTTTAGCAGTTAATTTTTTAAACATTATTATCTCCTTAAAATAATTTCTAAATAATCTGCCTATATATAATCTAGCTTTTTTTTTTTTTCAATTTTTTTTTAAAAAAATACCCTTTTTTTTGGGGGAAATTGAAAAAAATAAAAA
>CAMQUX010000072.1 GCA_947037905.1 uncultured Desulfovibrionaceae bacterium
TCTCCAAAAGAAGTTTTAATGCGCTTAAAAGCTTGTGGGCTTCGTATGCTCCCAGGTGGTGGTGCTGAAATCTTTACAGAGTCCATTAGAGAACAAATCTGTGCGAAAAAAAGCTCCACAAAAAGCTGGCTCGCCATTCATGAAACTGCTCATGAGCTAGGTATTAAAACAAATGCCACTATGCTTTTTGGACATATTGAAAAAAGAGAACACCGCATTGAGCATTTAGATTTACTACGCAAACAGCAAGATAAATCTTCAGGGTTCACATGTTTTATACCACTCCCCTTTCAAACTGAAAATAACGAACTGAGCCATATAACAGCACTTACAGGCTTAGAGATCCTGCGAACTATTGCAGTTTCTCGTCTTATGCTTGATAATATTGCGCACATAAAAGCATACTGGGTTATGCTAAGCGTAAAACTTGCGCAAGCTGCACTTTATTATGGTGCAAACGATTTAGATGGAACTATTATCGAAGAAAAAATAGGGCACACCGCAGGGGCTAAATCGGAACAAGCATTAACCGTGCAAGAACTAGAAAATATGATCACACGCTGTGGCTTTAATGCTGTTGAGCGGAACTCGCTCTTCCAAATAGTCTCTAAATAATTTTTCTCTACCATTTAAGAATGTAGATAATTTAAAAATACACTCTTTTAAAAATAGAGATAATTTAGCGATTTAGCAATTTAGCAATTTAAAAATAATTAAAAAATATGATTATTAAAAAATATAACGATTTAAGCATATCAAAGGTTTAAGATAGTAAGAGTCTAATATATTGATTGCTTAACACATGGACTTTTTAGAAATAGAAATAATTTAAGAGCGTAAACAAAAGCTCACTACAAAAAATAGACTCTCAATAAAATATAAGCAGTAAAAAAGGATTCTTTTATGAGTACTCAAATAGATACATTACTCAGTCAAGCCATCAAAGGGCAGCGTATAAACGAAGATGATGCGCTCTATCTTTTAGAAAATGCATCACTGCATGAGCTTGCTTTTGCCGCGCACCAAATACGTCTGCGCCTGCATCCAGAAAATATGGTCACTTATGTGGCAGATAGAAATATTAACTATTCTAATATATGCAGCTGTGCGTGTAAATTTTGTGCTTTTTATAAGGCAGAAAATGAAACTGGCGCCTATGTTATTAAAAACGAAGAGCTTGCGCAAAAAATTGAGGAAACCATCGCACTCGGTGGCACACAGATACTTATGCAAGGCGGACATCATCCAAATCTTCCTTTTTCCTTTTATGAAGATATGCTCACGTTTATAAAAAACAACTGGGATATTCATATTCATGCATTTTCGCCACCAGAAATAATCTATTTTACCGAGCTTTATAATAGACCGCTCGAGGACATTTTAAAAAGTCTTCAAAAAGCAGGTTTGCAATCCATACCAGGGGGCGGGGCTGAAATTTTGGTGGATTCTGTGCGAACACAGGTGTCTCCAAATAAATGCTCTCGCGATAAATGGCTATCTGTTATGGAAAAAGCACATGAGCTTGGAATGAAAACAACTGCTACCATGATGTTTGGGCATGTGGAAGAGAAAAAAGATATCATCGAACATCTCTCAGTGCTTAGAATTTTACAAGATAAAACAAAAGGCTTCACAGCGTTTATACCATGGACTTTTCAACCAGATAACACCGCACTAAAAAGTACAAAAGCCACAAGTGTTGAGTATTTAAAAGTACTTGCAATCTCTCGCATTATGCTCGACAATTTTGATAATATACAAGTTTCGTGGGTTACCATGGGCGCAGATATAGCACAGCTTGCACTTTTTCATGGTGGAAATGATTTCGGATCCCTTATGATAGAAGAAAATGTGGTGAAAGCAGCTGGCGTATCTTATAGTCTTTCAAGGGAACATATACACGCACTTATAGCGGACGCAGGCTTTAGTCCGCAACAGCGCACGATGGATTATTCTTTAATCACAATGGATTATACTTTAATCGCAAATAAAAAATAAAATAAAATATCATTGTATATAGTCATTATCCTTATGTGATTATATATGATTATTGTTGTACATAATATAGAGCAAATCTAGTGTATAGCTAGATATAATATACAGATATCTATACTGTACAGTTAGATAATTTCTAGAAATATTTTTATTGCTACATAGATAATGTAAGGCAAGTAAATAATTGGGTCGAGTTCTTTAGTAAAATTTTTACAATGAGTAAGTATATGAAAATAACTCTTGGTCGCATATCTTTTTTAAATGTACTCCCAATCTATCACGCTTTAGATGAAGGAATTATAAAGCACAACTGTGAGCTTATATATGGAACCCCTGCTGAGCTAAATGTGCTGATACGAGAAAAAAAATTAGCTATTTCGTCCTGCTCATCTATTGAGTACGCTAAAAATCCAGAAGAATATTTAATAGTGCCAAATCTCTCTATTGCAAGTAATACCGCAGTACAAAGCGTTTTACTGCTCTCTAAAGTACCTATCGAAGAACTAGATAAAAAAGAGATACTTGTAAGTGAACAAACACATAGCTCTAGGGCGCTTTTACATATATTACTAAAAGACTACTATAATATAGATGTAGAATATAAAACAGCAAGTGCCAGCTCTTCTTTAAAAAATAATATTTTCCCCGATGCTTTCCTGTGTATTGGTGATGAGGCATTAGCGCTCAAAACCCATAAGAAATATCCATTTCAAATGGATTTAAGTGCCACATGGAAAAAATGGACGAATCTTCCCTTTGTATTTGGCTTATGGATTGTTCAAAAAGATATAGCAACGAAATTCCCTGTAGAAACTATAGAAGCTATAAATAATCTCTATGCTTCAAAAAAATGGGGACTTGAAAATTATCCGTTATTAATAGATGTGGCAGAAAAAAGATATCCGCTCTCAAAAGAAATTATCAGCTCCTACTTTCCTGCACTGTATTATGATTTGGCAGAAGAGGAAATTTGTGCGTTAAATTTATTTTATGAGAAATTGCATAAATTTGCATTAATAGATACATGCCCTGAGCTTAAATTTCTACAACTAAAGTAATATATCAGTATATTCCTAGGTCTATTGTATGATCTGTTATAAAGTCTATTTATAGACTGTTTTTACGAGCTATTTTTTAAGTAAACTAAAACTAACAAGAACACATAATTAGTTAATAATACATCTTAAAAAAGTTATCCACGCTCATATTTAAGATACTATTTAATTAGTATATAAGGAGATTTTATGAGCCGTTCTTCTTGGGATGAATATTTCATGAACATAGCCCACACCGTTGCAGAGCGTTCCACTTGCCTGCGCCGAAAAGTTGGCGCTATTGCAGTTAAAGATAATAGAATACTTGCAACAGGATATAATGGCGCGCCTACAAATACCGCTCATTGTTTTGATGTTGGTTGTTTGCGAGAACAATTACAAGTCCCTTCAGGAACAAAACACGAACTTTGTAGAGCGCTGCATGCGGAGCAAAATATTCTCGTACAGTGTGCCGTTCATGGTATATCTATAAAAGGTGCAACCATCTACTGCACAACTCAGCCATGTATCATCTGTACTAAAATGCTCATAAATGCTCAAATTGAAGCTGTCTATTTTTCAGAATCCTATCCCGATGAATTTGCACTACAAATGATAGCTGAGACTGATATTATCTACAAATTTATGGAAGGCGATTTTGGAAAAAAATAAATTCATGCTCCACGCCATAGCTCTTGCTGAAAAGGGACGAAAAAACACCGCACCAAACCCGTGTGTGGGTGCTGTTCTTGTTCAAAATAATATAGTTGTAGCAGAAGGATATCATGAATTTTTTGGAAAAGAGCATGCAGAAATTGCTTGCTTAGAAGATGCATGCAAAAAAAATATCAACCCAGCAGATTGTGAACTATACGTGAGCTTAGAGCCTTGTAATCATTTTGGAAAAACCCCGCCCTGCACACATGCTATTATAGATGCTCACATTAAAAAAGTTTACATAGGCACAAAAGATACCACCAAGCACGCAAGTGGTGGCATGAAATATCTTGAAGAAAATAATATAGAATGTGTTTGTGGTATAGAAGAAGAAAAAGCAAGAAACCTTATAGCAGATTTTTTATACTGGCAAAATACACAACTCCCTTATATTACAATTAAACTTGCTTCGACTTTAGATGGCTATATTGCAGGCGGACTTAAAAAACAAGAAATGCTCTCCTGTGAAAAATCTCTTATAGATGTGCAAAATTTGCGTTCAAAAACAGACGCAATACTTATTGGCGGGAATACCTTTAGAACAGACAACCCCGCGCTCACTTGCAGATTAGACGGCTATTCAGGTACACAGCCAAAAGCACTCATACTCACAAAAAATTTACCAACAGCACATACCGCAAAAATACTAACAGAACGCGCACAGGATGTTTTTTTCCTCACAACAGAAGAGCAAGCAAAAACAAACACTGCAAATGCGCTTAAAAATATGGGTTGCCATATTATAGCAATTAAAGAAGAAAATGGTATACTACAATTAACAGATGCTTTAAAAACCCTCTATAAAGAACATGCCATATATAGAATCCTTTGCGAAGGTGGAGGAATGCTTGCAGAAACGCTCTTAGCACAAAATCTTGCAAAAGAACTTATTTACTATATTTGCCCAAAAATCTTTGCTGGCGAAAAAGGTGTTAAGTCTTTCTATGGCGCAAAGCATGAATCTTTAAATGATAGTTATACTTTAGAACTTATGGATACAAAAATATTAGATAACGATATACAGTTGCATTATAAAATCTGCCAAGCAAAACATACATAACTTTTAACAAGATACTATGGCTTTTATACACAAATAAAATACTCCTAAAAATATTTCTAAAAACACTTTTTGCAAACATTATTTACACTTATTTACATAAGCAATATATTTAAAAAAGCTTATGGACAAAGTCATTATTAAATAAAATGCTTCGCTATTCTGTCCTACACCTATATACACTGCTAACATTATTCACTATTGAAATATTTTATTTTATATTTTATTTTAAGCGCTACTATTTTATAAATATCATAATATTTCGAAACTAAAGAAAATAAAAATTCTGTACGATATATACAATGAGCTATAAATATACAGTAGCTATTTCATCTAAATACTTAGCAATATTAGCTAAATATATTTTACCTTTCTATACCCTAAAAAAAGAGTACTCTATGAGCATTAAAGCACGAATACTGATTGGTTTTTTACTATCAATTTTTCTCACTGCTACAGGCATAACTACAATTACAGCCTTAGAGATGAAAAATTCTGCACAAGAGCAATACTGGGCAACTTCGCATGTTCAGCTACGCTTAGTTGACCAGTATTTTTCCGCTTTTTTTAATGACAATATTCAAACAACGGCTTTTTTAGCACAAAATTCAGATTTAACAGAATCATCTGAATTATTTTTAGATTATTCCGATCCTGAAAAAAAAGTAGCTTATGATTTAAAAAAGCTTGATCCCAAAGCTCAAGAAGTAATTAAAATTTGGCGCGAAGTTCAACTTGTAAAACCAGCCATATTCGAGATATTTGCAGGATTTCCTAACCGCAGTTATGGTTCAAGTTTACCTGATCCTCCTAGTGCTGGTTTCGATTCTACCAAACGCCCTTGGTATATAGCAGCAAAGAAAAATACATCAAAGCATGGAGTCATAGGAAAGGCATATATATCACATACAGGCGATCCTGTTGCTGCTGTTGCGTCTAGAATAGAATCACCAACTGGAGAATTTTTAGGTGCAGTTGCTCTTGATATTAGTTTAAACACCTTAAATGATTTAATAAGCAGCCTTAATTTTGGCGAAACAGGATATTTTGTGCTTATTGAAGAAAGTGGGCGTGTAATTGGTAATCCTAAAAATCCAACTCATAACTTTAAAATGATCGGAGATTTACCTGAAAAAGCATGGAAAGAAATTTTTGATGCAAATACTCGAACTCTGCTAACTAGTATTGATGGGGTAGAGGTTTTTGTTTCAAGCATACAAAGTGCAACAGGCTTTCGTATTCTATCTATTGTTTCAACAGATGAAATTTACGCTAGTATGTATAAAATGCTTTGGAAAATATCACTACTCACTTTACTTTGTGAAATTATAATATTTACTATAGCTCTTTATTTTGTACGCTCAATATTCTCTCCGCTAAATATGCTTGTAGATGGTGCAAACAAACTGGCTCAAGGAGATTTTTCAGCCGTTCCTGCTAGCAAAAATTTCTATGGCGAATTACTTGTTCTGCGAAATACTATGCAGAATATGGCAAATGAACTAAAAGAACGATTAGGATTTGCTCAAAGTATTATGCATGGTATATCTATGCCCTTCATGGTTGCAGATACTCAAGGAAAAATTATTTATATAAATAAGCAGTTTATTGATTTTTTAGGACTAACAGACAAGCCAAAAACATATTACGGCGAAACTGTTCATAATCTATTGCAATTAGAAGAAGGCAACGTAAGTATGCTCGACAAAACAATAGCAACAGGTAACTCTGAATACCTTGTACCTATAGAGTATACGAACTATCTAAATGAAAAAAAATCTATACTTGTAACCAGCACACCACTACTTGATTTAGATGGAAAGTTGCTTGGTGGTTCCATGCTTGTTTCAGACATAACTGAGGCACGTGTGCAACAGAACAAAATTCTAGAGCTTAATAAGCAGATTATTGCTTCTGTAAAAGGTGCACAAAATATCTCAGGAGATCAGACCTCTGCATTTGAAACTCTTGTCTTGCAGCTCCAAAATACCTCACAAACAGCAGAAGACCAAGAAAATGCATCTGAACAAACAACTATGCAAATAGATGATATGATACAAACCCTTGAGGACTTATCAGAAC
>CAMQUX010000073.1 GCA_947037905.1 uncultured Desulfovibrionaceae bacterium
TGCTTTTAAGCTATTAACCTGCTTAACAATATTTTCAAGCCATGCTTTTTTATTCATTGGGCCAACATGTAAATCAGAAAGTTGGACAATGCGTAGTTTTTTGAGTTCGTCTGGGATATTTTTATCAGGCAAGATTATGTGTTCTATTTCTGGTGTTACAGTGGTTTTTGCCACTAGAATAGCTCCAGGAGTGACTGTAAGTACTCCCATTCCAAGTATTCTTTTAAGAAAAAGTCGACGCCCAAGGTCTCCTTGTAGTAGGATACCTTGAGGATGAGATAGTAGCCTCTTATTGGCAGTTCTTTTTTGTACTAAAGAAATTACAAATGAAATAATATCAAATAAGAAGGTAAAGAAGAAAATAATAAGTGCGACAGCAAAAGCATAGTCGTTTATTTTGGCTAGTGTATCAGAAAATGTACTCCCTCCAGATTTTCGGAAGTAGAGTATTAGTGGTTTAAGGTAGAGTAGGGAGAGAAAAAGAATACTTATGCTTACGGCTATTTTATTATTAAAAAGGGTGCGGAAAAAGCTAGCATAGATATAGTACATTGCTACATTTATACCCATAAAATAGAGGAAAAAAAATAAAATAGTTGAAAAAGTTAGAATGGTCAATGCTCCTTAAAAATCCTTTCGGCGACAAGAAAAATACTTCTTATAGAAGCTTACTTTATGCACTTGTAAAAAGATGTTTTGTCGCAACAGCTTTTATTTTGAGCGCATCGAAATTCACTGTATTTATTTCAAGCACGGTATTGCTTGCATCGTATGCTTTATCCCATTGCCCTTTGAAGCTATAAACTTTTGCGAGACGCACCCAAAGAGATTCTGTTGCGCCAAATTTTCGCATGGTATCAAGCACAAGTTTTTCAAGCTCGTTATGGTAGTCTCCCTTTTCAAGGCAGTCCATATATGATGCATATCCAGAGGTATATTCTGGGTAAAGCTCTATCATTTCCATAAAGTATGGGATAGCAGATGAAAAGAGTTTACGTTTTGTAAGTCGTCTGCCAACATCTATAAGCAGTGCTTGCTCTGTGTATTTAAAATTATCTACAGCTTTTTGTAGCATTTTCATACCTGCAGGTACATTGCTCTCATCAAGGAGTTTTTCTGCATCGAGTAAAAGTGTATCGAGCTCCATTTTACTGCTTCGAGTTTTATTTTTTTGTGCCTGCGACATGGCTGATTCTAGCTTGAAATGTAAGCTATCAAAAAGAGATAAGAGTTTTTCTTCCATTCCTTTTTTGTAGCTGAAATTTGCTGGTAGAAGTTTTTTAATTGACGGATCAGAGCTTATGATATGCATAAGTTCTGATAGCAAAATTTCTATTTCATGCTTGTCGGTTACTGCTAGTTCTGCGTGGATAAATATATTAAGGGCAGAAACAGCAGCACTGAATATTTTGAGGTATTCTTTTTTTTGGCATGCGATTTTTGCTCGTCCAATATATTTTTTAATGTCTTGTTTTTCTTGTGAATAGCTCATCTTTTTAACGTCTTTTTTTTTTAAATAATTATACAATAAATCTATGGTCAAACAGCTTAAATTCTACCAAAAATATAAGTATTTTAAAAGCAAAATATTGGTATTATGCTAAAAAAAATAACGCTCTAATATATTGAAATATTTAGACTTTATATTTTTCTTAATTTGTGGGGAAAAGTAGTAAAATATATGGCTCAGTTATTGTAAATTTTAACTAATAAAAAGAGTTATATTTGTATTTGAAAACTTGTAGTGCAAATAATTTGGTTTGAGGAAATTTAAGAATACGATAAATATTTATAGCTTTACGAGTATTTTTAACTACTCAGTAAGCCAATATTTAGAGTAAGTAGCCAGTAGCAGAAATAATAAGAAAAAGTATAAATAGCAGGGGGCAACATGAATAGCAGGGGGCAACATAAGTAGCAGAAGTAATAGGGGGTGTAAAGACTAATAGAGCTAGTAGAAATAATAGTAACAATATAAGCAATATAAGCAAGAGCGGCAATAAAAGACAATAAAAGACAATAAAAGCAATATAGGACAATAAAAGTAGCCGAGCTAATAGAATCAACAAGAGTAATGTAAGAAATATAAATTACATAAGTAACAAATACACTGGCTTGTTCTATTGTGTCCTAATTTTCATATAAATTTAAGCATTTATGAATTGCAGTTTAGTCAGAAATCTAGTGTATTTATGCATGAAAAATATCTTAACGCTTGTAGTTTAGGTTCAATTTAAACTCATATTATAATTAAATTAAGTTTATTCATATGAGGTATTCTTATTTTTATAGTAAATAACTTAGAAAGATAGTTCTATGCCCACAGGGCAATGGTCTGAGCCAAAAACATTCGAGTCTATCCAAGCATTTTTAAGATAAGGGCGTAATTCTTCAGATACAAAGAAATAATCTATTCTCCAGCCAATATTTCTCTCTCTGGCAGCTGTTCTGTAAGACCACCACGAGTAATTTTCTGCCTCAGCATTAAAAAGACGAAAGGTGTCTATGTATCCGTGTGCTACAAATTTATCTAGCCAGTCTCTTTCTATTTGAAGAAAACCAGAGCTATTTTCGTTTGCTTTGGGGTTACTTAAATCTATTGCTTTGTGGGCAGTGTTGAAGTCTCCACCTACAATTATAGGTTTTTCTTCTCGTAATTTTTCTGCATATGCTAAAAAAGCATCATAAAACCCAAGCTTATACGCAAGGCGTTCCTCGTTCATTTGTCCGTTTGGAAAATATATATTAAAGAGCCAAAAATTATCATATTCTAAAAGTTGCACTCGCCCTTCACCTTGATAGATTGGATCATCTAGCCCTGTGAAAATAGAATGAGCCTCTTGCTTGCAAAAGCTTGCTGTGCCTGAATAGCCTTTTCTTTTTTTAGACCAGTTCCAGTCGCTTTTCCAAAGGGGCAGATTTAACTCCTCCTCTTTTAACTGTACTGGCTCAACTTTTGTTTCTTGAAGGAGCACTATATCTGCATCAACTGTTTGCATCCATTCTTTAAATTCTTTTTTTAGAATTGCTCGGTAGCCATTTATATTCCAAGAAAGAATCTTCATTATTTGTTTCCTTAATTATTATCGGTTTTGCAATTATTGCTTATTTATTTTCGTTAATTATTTTTAGCATGGAGGCGGTTATTTCCTCTGCTCCAAGTTTTGTAGTATCTATAATTTTTGCATCATCTGCTGCTTTTAATGGTGAGAGTTCTCTTTGCGAATCGGCTAGATCTCGTTGTGTTATTTGCTCTTCTAGCTCTTTTTCATCTACTTTTTGGTTCATGCCTTCAAGCTGTAGTTTGCGTCTTTTTACACGCTCTTTTATATTGGTTTCAAGAAAAAATTTAAACTTTGCCTCTGGAAAGACAACTGTCCCCATATCTCTTCCTTCAGCCACAAGTAAGTTATCTTTTCCAAGTCTTTGTTGTTCTTTTTTAAGAAAATCTCGCACTGATTTTTTTTGAGCATATTCTGCTGCAAGTGTTGCTATACCTTCTGTACGAATGTGGTCTCCAAGAGGAGCACCATTAAAATAGAGTATTTTTTCATCATTGACTGATACAAAACTGAACTCAAAATTATTTAAAACTGCGCTCAGTTCTTCTTCGTCAAAATTTCTTCCAAAAGGTCCAACCTTCCACGCAATAGCTCGAAACATTGCACCAGTATCGAGATAAATAAATCCAAGTGCTTGTGCAAGTGCTTTTGCCACGGTGCTTTTGCCAGACCCTGCAGGGCCATCGAGTGTTATTATTGTATTAATCATGTAGTATTCCTTTTAGTTCTTTGATGAAGATATTTGATTCTTCTTTTGTCCCAATGCTCACACGTATCCAGTCAGGAAACGAGAAATTTTTAAGTAAGCGAACAATAACGCCTCGCTCTAAGAGCTTTTGAAAAACAAACTCTGCACTCATAGTTGGCGCAAACATTATAAAATTCGCCTGTGATGGGAGTGTTTTGCATGAGAGGGATTGTAGTTCTTGCATTAAAAAGAGTTTGTTCTCAGCGGTTACTTTGAGTGTTTGCTTGTAAAAGTGTGTGTCAGTTAACGCTGCGATGCCTGCATGTTCTGCAAGCAAATTAACACTAAAAGGCAGGCGTGCGCTTTGCATACTTTTTGCTAGCTCAAGTGGTATAATTCCATACCCTAAACGTAGTCCTGCAAGCCCATAAGCCTTTGAAAATGTGCGTAAAAATGCAACATTTGGATGACTTTTTAATATTTCAAAGCTCTGATACTCAGCATCTGCAAAATCAATATAAGCCTCATCGAGCACGAGCAGTGTTTGTTGTGGGAGTTTTTCTAAAAAATCTACCAGCTCAGCGCTTGGGATAGCAAGTCCTGTTGGATTATCTGGACTTGTAAGAAAAATAATTGCTGTATCATCTGTAACTGTCGCAAGTATATCAGCTAATGGCTGAGAAAAATCGGCATTTCTTGCTACTTCTTTGTAGTGTACACCGCAAAGTTTTGCGACCATTTTATATACACTAAAACAAGAAGAATAACAAAGAACAGTATTTTTTTCTGGCTCACAAGTCATGCGTATGAGCATATCTATAAGTTCATCAGAGCCGTTTCCGCAGATAATTCTTTCTGCTTCGATATTATGAAACTGTGCTAAAGCATCAGATAGGGCAGGGCTAGCATTTTGCGGATAGCGAAAGATGCTCGAGCTGTATTTTTTTATACTCTCAAGAACTAAGGGCGAAACACCAAGAGGGTTTTCGTTACTTGCGAGTTTAATAATGTTTTGCAACTGATATTTTTCACGCAACTCTTCTATACTTAACCCTGGTGTGTAGGGAGTAAAATCTAAGAGGCTTTTACGCATGCGATTGTGCATAATTTAATCCTAATACTTTGAACATATTTTTTTATTATATATTTTTTATTCAGGCGATTTTTTTACTAATTTTTTTACAAGCTCACTTTTTATAACAAAAAATTTCTTGTACAGCGCATTTCGTATAGCTGATTTTTATACAGTTATTTTTTTATTACAGATAAAAGTGTACGTTTTACAGTACAAATACCTTATGTACAGCGCAAAATATTTTTTTAATTTCTTCTCTAGGATATAATATAGCGTGTTTTTTCTTATTTTCTTATTACTTTCTTCTTATTTTCTTTGCTTTATTTTTCCATATATTCTTTTCAGTGTTCATTAGAAAAATATAATCATCAATGGCGATACTGCAAGAATTATTTCACAGAAAGTGTTCTATTTTTCTGGTTCGTTTGATTTAGAAAGAGGACACGTACCTGTTTCACATGTATTTGTTTCAGATGTATTTATTTCGCGCGGAGCTGTTTCACATGTAGCTGTTTCGCATGTAGCTGCATGATTTTCACCATCTGCAGAAGTATAGCTAACAGGCGCTACAGCGCAAGAATTATCACTACAAGAACCATCAGTGCACGGGATACTTTCGCATGAATTATTCTCATGAGAATTATCGCTACAAGAGTTTAGTTCACAAGAACCATCATTTTGAGAACGCTCATTATAAGTGTTGGTATCGTGCGAGTTATTATCTTGAACAATATCACTTTGCAAATCATCATTTTGAGAACGCTCATTATATGAGGCACTTGCTTCTCTTTCATATCTATTTTTTTTATCAACCCTTGCTATTTTATTTACCATATAGCGGGCAAAAACAAGAAAACCAGTATGAGCAATCATTCTATCTTCAGGGCGCAGTCTGTCTGGCACTGTTTTATAATGTCTTATGAGTATTTCTGTTACTTCAAAATCGTCAAAAGGACCATCTTCTAATGCACGTAAAAGGTCACTTACCTGATTACATGTTGGTAGTAAAAAACCACACATAGCACCAATTTTTAGCGCTTTTGGAATATGATGCAGATATTCCCACGGAGTGCGAACATCAAGAAAGAGCGCATCACAGTCTGTATGGTCGAAACCAAATTCGATTGATTTATGGGTTTGTACTACACGGTGCTCAAGCCCTACATTTTTAAGATTTTTCTTCGCAAGATTATAAAATTCTTCACGGCGCTCATAAGTATATACTTTTCCTGTATCGCCAACATACCAAGCAAGAGCAGTTGTAAGCCCCCCTGAACCTGTGCCAGATTCTACTACTCGTGAGCCTGGACCTATGCCCATTTTTAGGAGCAGATAGCCTATTTCTTTTGGATACATTATCTGTGTTTGGCGACGAATATTATTTATGAGATCGTGAACAGTAGGGCACAGAACAAGATATGCTTTTCCTAAATGAGTATGCGCATATCCTCCAAAGCCTGCTTCTTCGATAGAGCTTACAAGTATTACGCCATCGTGGGTTTGAATTTCAGTTTTCTCACTGAGTTTATGTATATAGCGTTTACCTTTTGGGCTTATGAGTAAGACTAGTTGATTTTCAGAAAGCATTTAATTCTCCACTTTGTTATTTAAAATAAGTATGTATGTTGCAAAAATAATTCTTAGTATTAAGATATCTCTTAATATTGAAACAATTTTCATATCAAAATAAATATTCTATTGAAATAAACATTCCACTAAAGCAAATATTTATTAACAGATGTTATTTAAAAAATATCCATTAAAACAAGCATTTTACTAAAACATCTCAATAAATATATTGAATATATAATGATGCCATATACGATTTAAGAATGTATTATTTAAAAAATAAATAATAGCTGATATCTTTTATGATTAAAAAATAAAACCGCTCTTGCTTAAACATAAGCATGAGCTGATTTATTATAATATATGATGTCTTATATAACTTTTCTGCCCGCAAGGAAATGACTTTTTATTCGTCCTTTTAGTTCTTTGTTCAAGAAAGGAGTATTTTTTCC
>CAMQUX010000074.1 GCA_947037905.1 uncultured Desulfovibrionaceae bacterium
ATCTACACTAATCTTAACACTCTTTCCCTACACGACGCTCTTCCGATCTTGCGCACTGAGCAGCGATATCTGGAAAAGTATTTTCAAGAGCATTGAGCAGATTAGAAAGAAATTTTTCACCCATAGATTCAGCTGTTCCTGTGAGCAGGATATAAAATATTTGTTCATTTAACATACAAGAGCAATCGTAAGGGGCAATATATGAGCGCAAAAAAGTATGCACTGCATTTTTATCAAAGCTTGAATTAAAATGAAGAGTAGCAAGAGATAGTGGTGATTGTTGTTTTTTTGTGCGTTCTATCTCTAAACCAAGTCTTTTTTCAAAGAGTTTTTTATCGAGAAAAAAACAATGCTGTGAAAGAATATTTAGTTCTGCATTTTCTAAAGGGATAATTAATTTAGAATTGAAGCCATTTTTTAAGTTTTTTTCTGATAAATTAGAAATATCATTTTGAGCAAAGATATTACATAGAGCGAGAAAAGGGGCATCAGGAAAACTTCCTAATTCAGGAAGAGTTTCTAATAAAGATGAATTTGGCTCAGAACTTGTTTTAGTTTTCATTTTTTTTCGTATGCTTTGCAAGTAGCAGGTTTCTAATAAAATCATCAATAGCGCCATCTAGTACAGATTCAACATTAGCTGTTTCAAAATTACAACGATGATCCTTTACTAGACGATAAGGTTGCAATGTATATGTGCGTATTTGGCTACCAAAGCCAATTGCATCTTTTGAAGAATACTCTGTTTGACGGCTGAGCGCAAGTTTTTCTTGCTCTTTTTCAAAAAGCCGTGCTTTTAAAACTTTTAAAGCACTTTCTTTATTTTTTAGTTGAGATTTTTCATTTTGACATTGAACCACAATACCTGTTGGAGTATGAGTAATGCGAACCGCTGAGTTTGTTTTATTTACATGCTGTCCACCTGGACCACTTGCACGGTAAACATCAATTCGTAAATCTTCGGTTAAGATATCTATTTCAATAGATTCTTCCACATCGGGCAGAACATCAACAGATGCAAACGATGTATGTCTTCTTCCTGATGTATCAAAAGGAGATATTCGTATTAAACGATGAATGCCAGCTTCTGCTTTAAGCAGTCCATAAGCATAAGTTCCTTCTATTAGGAGCGTTACGGATTTTATACCGGCCTCATCTGCTCGCAAAAGATCAAGATAGCTCACGCTAAAATTCTTTCTATCAGCCCAACGTATATACATGCGAAGGAGCATTTCTGCCCAGTCTTGCGACTCTACTCCGCCTGCGCCAGGGTGTATTTCTATAATTGCAGAATCAGTATCTTCTTTTTCATTAAGTAGTATAGCTATTTCGACTGTATTTATAGTTTTTTCAAGCATTTGGTAAGCAGTATTTACTTCCTCAAGTGCATCAAGAGAGTCTGTATTTAACGAGTCTTCTTCTAAAGCGAACGAATACCATTCTTCTAGGCTAATTTTATTTTCTTCAAGTTGATTATAAAGAGAAATTTTTTCATCAACTTGTTTTTTCTCTTTCAGTAGTGGCGTTGCAATATGCGGTTTTGACCAAATATCACTCTGTGCAAGCTCGAGCTCTAAATCCCTAAGGCGATCTTTTGTGCTATCAAAGTCAAAGTCTCCCCCAAAGAGTTTCATATTTTTTGAGGATGGTTTGTATTGCGGATTTAAGTTCTGTTAATTGGAGTAAGCTCATAATGTTAGGTAAATTTTCTTGTTATAATAAATAAAGGGAAAAAAGTTAAAAAGAACAGTCCTATTGCAATTTTATGTAGTAACGATCCATAGCAAGAATAAAAAGTACTATTTTCTCGAAGCTCAATAGTATGTATCGCAGCAACAGCTGTTGAGCGAGCTTGTTTATTTACTATTTTTCCTAAAGGGGAAATAAATGTCGAGATACCGTTATTGGTCGCGCGAACAATCCAACGATCTGATTCAATAGCTCGTAGTGTTGTAAGTGCTAGATGTTGATATGGAGCTGAACTATCGCCAAACCATGCATCATTACTTATGTTTACAAGAAAATCAGCGCCTTGTTGCATTTTTTTCTGTGTTAAATAAGGAAATATTGCCTCGTAACAAATGAGAGTATTGAATGTAAAATCATTCCCTTCTATGGGTTTATTATTTATCCCTTGAGAAAAGTCTGTTCTTCCAAGTGTAAGTTTTTTTATAGAAAAATACTCTTCTATAGAATCAAAAAAGTTTGCAAAAGGTAAATATTCACCAAAAGGAACAAGATGTTCTTTTGTATAATCTTGTATTTGCCCATTTTTCATGAAAAGTGTTGCTTTATTAAAGAGCAAATTCTTGCCATCAATATACTCATAATCTGGGTTTCCAGTAAGTAGGGCAAAATTATTTTCTTTAACAAGAGATATAATCATATCTCTTAGTTCTGGCTTGTTTTTCCAGAAAAATGGCAATGCTGTTTCTGGCCAAACAATGAGCCTAGGATTTTCAGAAACTATATCTTTTGTGAGTTTTATATAATGTTCAAGTGTTGTTTTTTGATAAAGTGGATCCCACTTAGTATTTTGATCAATATTTCCTTGTACAATACCGACTGTTAGAAATTTTGTGCTTCGGATATAGTTTTTCTCTTTTAGTACACCAAAGATTGCAAGTGCAATAAAAAGTATGAGGCAGGTTATGAAAGTTTTAAACCCATTGTGTATAAACGCCATACCAAGAAAAAGAAAGACGAGTAATCCAGAGTTAAGATATGCACCAATAACACTTGATATCTGAATAAGCGCAGTTAGTTTTATAAAACTTGAACTGAGCGTCATCCAAGGAAATCCAGTCATAAACCAGCCTGCAAACATTTCCATACAAGCCCAAGTTAGTCCGCATAAAAAAGATCCTAAAAGTGGATTAAGATTTTGCAGGAAAAAACGAGCAAATAGCGCATAAGTGCTTAGGTAAATAGCTATAATAAATGAAAAAAGAATAGGCACTATGAGTGCAACTGGGAAGAATACTTGGCTATATACATGAATAGGAACAACAAGCCAGTAAAGGCTTGGTAAGAGAGCAAAAAAACTTGTAACTATTGATATAGAAATTGCATTGCGAGTATTTGTAGCAGAATATGCAAGAAGAGTCAGCCCAAGAGGCAAAATAATAGCAAGTCCTGAGACATGTAATATTTCGTTAGGATAGCCAAAAGTCGTTCCTAAAACAGTAAGAATTATGACAATTATTTTACTTAAATGGGAATTACTGAGAAATGATTTCTGTTGCATCTTTTTCTTTTTCAACAATAATGGTTTCAATTAAACGAGGAGTCGCTTTGTCTATAGTAAAAGTAAAACCTTCTATAGTAAAAATTTCTCCACGAGATGGGATTCGACCTGCAAGTTCAGATAAATAACCACTAATAGTATCTACTTGTTCTGAATCGAGCTGTGTTGAAAGTTTTTCGTTCACATCATTAATTGATGCTCGCCCTGTAAGATAAATAGTGCCATTTAGTCCATCTATAATATCTTCATCAAGATTATCGCAGTTATCATATTCGTCAGATATATCGCCAACGATTTGTTCTAAAATATCTTCTAAAGTAATTATACCTGTTGTTCCACCATATTCATCTTGTAAAATAGCAAGATGATTGCCCTTTTTTCGTAAAAGATTAAAAATATCTTTTGCGTTACTGGCCTCTGGTATAAAAAGAGGCGCACGTAAAATAGAATGAAGGGTAATATTTTTATCTGGATTTAAGCAGTATTTAAGAATATCTTTAGAATGCACTAAACCTATTATATGGTCTGTTGTTCCTTTATATATAGGAACTCTTGAATAGCCATTTTCTACTATAAAGTGTGCTATATCTTCGAGTGATGTATCGTAACTCACACAAGCTATATCACCTCTAGGAACCATTATTTCATCGACAAGTACGTCGTTTAAGTTGAGAACATTGAGAAGGATATTGACATCATCTTCTTTGATTTGTCCATCTTCCTCAGCTACTAGGATTTGTTTTTCGAGAACATTTTCATTTTCATTTTTTTTAAAAAGTTTATTGAATAGAGTACTAAAAAAGTTTTCCGAATGACCGTCCAAGTTGTGTTTCTCCTGTTAAAAATTGAAAAAGGTATCCCCCCCTAATAGACAATTATTAGGTAGAAAATAAGCAAACTTCTTTAATTACTAATCATTGTTTTTCTTTCTGTCAAGAACCATTACGCATTTATAAGAGGTATTTTTGCAAGTTTTTTTATGTGTATTTCTACACACATGAGCGCAGCTGGCGTTATACCTGAAATTCTTGATGCTTGCCCTAAAGTACTCGGGCGAATATTTTTAAGTTTTTCAACAACTTCTGCTGAAAGACTTGCGATTTGTGTGTAGTCAATATCTGCAGGGATTATTTTATTTTCAATAAAATTACTTTTAAGCACAAGCTCTTCTTGGCGTTTAATATACCCTTCATAGCAAATTTGAGTTTGCGCTTCCTCTTTTGCGGCAGCTTGAAAACTTGCAAGAGCAGGAGCTGTTTCTGGCCAAAGTACAGAGAGCGCCTCAAGGCTTAGATCAGGCTGGCGAAGGAGCGCTGCAAGATTTACAGACTTACCAGGAGCAACACCACCTATGCTTGTTAATTTTTCAACAACAGTAGGTGTTGGTTTTATATAGGTTTCTTGTAAAATAGACACGATTGTCTCTGTTTCGGTTCTTTTTTCTTGGAAGGTTTTCCACTGTTCATTTTTTATAAGTCCAAACTCATGACCTTTTTCAGTGAGACGCAAATCTGCATTTCCCTCACGTAGTAAAAGCCTATGTTCTGCACGAGATGTGAACATGCGATACGGTTCTGCTGTTCCTTTTGTTATAAGATCATCAACAAGAACTGCAATATATGCCTCGTTTCGTTTTAAGTGAAAAGCTGGGAGCTTACAGTGTTTTGCTATGATATTGAGCGCTGCATATAAACCTTGCGCAGCAGCTTCCTCGTAACCAGATGTGCCATTTATTTGTCCTGCACAGTAGAGCCCTTGTATTATTTTTGTTTCAAGACTTGCTGTTAGCTGGGTTGGAGGGATAAAATCGTACTCAATTGCGTATCCTGGGCGCAGAATTTGTGCATTTTCAAGCCCTACTATAGAACGTACAAAATCTTTTTGCACATCAAAAGGAAGACTTGTGGATATTCCGTTTGGATAATATTCAACACTGCTTAAACCTTCTGGTTCTATAAAAACTTGATGTCTTTCTTTATCAGGAAAACGAGCTATTTTATCTTCAATAGACGGACAATAGCGTGCACCTGTTCCTTTTATTATTCCAGAATAAAGGGGAGATCTATCGAGTGAATTACGAATGATATCATGGGTTTTTTCGTTTGTCCAAGTCATATAACAAGGTAGTTGCTTTAGTGGAATATCTTTTGTGCGAAAACTAAAGCCATGAGGCGGATTGTCCCCATCTTGTTTTTCCATTTTAGAAAAATCAATACTCTCGTTTAAAATACGAGGTGTTGTGCCAGTTTTTAATCTGCCTATTTCAAACCCGAGTTTTTTAAGCTGTTCGCTTATACCAAAAGATGCAGGGTCGCCCATGCGTCCACCACTAAAACTTTTTAACCCAACATGTAAAAGTCCTTGCAAAAATGTGCCTGTGGTTAAGAGTACATTATCACTTAAATATTTCATGCCATAAGCGGTTTTTACACCTTTTATGCAGTTGTTTTCTATGAGAAGCTCTTCAACAGTATCTTGAAAAATTAATAAATTATCTAAAGAAAAAAGATACTCCTGCACAACTTTTTTATAGACATCTCTGTCCATTTGCGCACGACTAGAGCGCACTGCTGGACCTTTGCTTGTGTTTAAAACTCTAAACTGAATGCCAGCAGCATCAGCCCAAACACCCATCATGCCACCTAATGCGTCTATCTCTTTTACCATATGCCCTTTTGCAAGACCGCCTATGGCAGGGTTGCACGACAGCGCACCTATGGTATCTAAATTTATAGTCAAAAGGAGTGTTTTTAGTCCTCGGAATGCACACGCAGCTGCAGCCTCACAGCCTGCATGCCCTGCGCCTACAATTATTGCATCGAACTTATCGTTTGTATCTAATTTATGTGAGGAAGTTTCTTTCATAATATCCTGTTATAATTTGAGTTCTAAAGCAGTATCGAGCATAACTATGCTATCTGCTAGTGTTCGTGAGATAGAGCTTTGCTCGTTTGGTCTATGTGCCTGATTACTAAGGCTTGCCCAAACAGCTACTGGATAAGCTTCTTTTCGTAAAAAAGAGGCAACAGTTCCACCGCCTATACCTTCAAGATATGGCCTTATTTTTCTGTTTTTTTCAATTACGCTCATAAGAGTTTGAATAAATGGATGGTTTCCATCTGTTGCTGGTGCTGCTTCTTCTTTTTGAACATATTCAAAACTAATTTTTGCATCGTATTTTTGAGCAATAGTGTCGCAGATATTTTTAAGTGCCGAGTCGAATTTATCGAGCGCTATTTCAGGGAGAATTCGTGCATCGAGGCAAAAAACTTGTTTTCCAGGTATGGTGTTGATATTTTCGACATTATTTTCTATTTTTGTGCAGGAAAAAGTGGATATTTCTGGTGAGAAGAGACTATTTTTTTCTGGGAAAAGGGAATTGAGTTCATCAAGAGCTAAAATAAGTGCTGCACTTGTATGTAGTGCATTATTTCCAGCACTAGGAGTTGAGGCGTGGCACTGTTTACCAAGAACAGTTATTGCAATCCAGCAGACACTTTTTTCTGCAATTTCAATGGCTGTGCCTGTTTCAATACCATGATCTGGTACTAAAAAAACATCATTTTTTTTGAATAAATCGGTATTTTTTAC
>CAMQUX010000075.1 GCA_947037905.1 uncultured Desulfovibrionaceae bacterium
GATTCTACTGATTATACAGTGGAAGAAATTCCAGCAGATCTTCAAGATAAATACGAAGAAATGCGTGTTGAGCTTATGGAGCTTGTTGCAGAAGAAGATGAAGAGCTTATGGATTTGTACATTGCAAATGGTGTACTTACAGAAGATGAACTTCGTCTTGGTATTCGTAAAGCGACAATATCCATGGCAATTTGCCCAGTTTTCTGTGGCTCAGCGTTTAAAAATAAAGGTGTAGAGCCTCTTTTAGATGCTGTTTTAGATTATTTGCCTTCTCCTGTTGATATACCACCAGTTATTGGTATAAATCCTGATACTGAAGAAGAAATTGAATGCCCTTGTGATGAGACACTTCCTTTATCAGCGCTTGCTTTTAAACTTATGTCTGACCCATTTGTAGGGAACTTAACTTTCTTACGTATTTATTCAGGAAGTATCGAATCAGGTGTAACAGTACTGAACGCAAATACTGGTAAAAAAGATCGTATTGGTCGTCTACTTAAAATGCACGCCAATAAACGTGAAGAAATAAAAGAAGCTTTTGCTGGAGATATCGTTGCAGCAGTAGGACTAAAAATTATATCCACAGGTGATACACTTTGTGATTTAAAAACTCCTATTAAACTTGAGTCTGTTGATATTCCAGAACCAGTTATTGAAGTTGCGATTGAGCCTAAAACTAAAGGTGACAGAGATTTACTTAGTCAGTCTTTAGGTAAATTAGCAAAAGAAGATCCAAGTTTCCGAGTGCATTCAGATGAAGAAACAGGTCAAACCTTAATTGCAGGTATGGGCGAGCTACATTTAGAAATTATTGTAGACCGACTAATGCGCGAGTTCAATGTAAATGCAAACGTAGGAGCTCCTCGTGTTGCGTACAGAGAAACAATAACAAAAGCTGTTAAGCAAGATTTAAAATATGCTAAACAATCAGGTGGTCGTGGTCAATACGGTCATGTTGTAATCGAAATTGAGCCTAACCCAGATGGTGGTTATGAGTTTGTTGATGATATTAAAGGTGGAGTTATTCCAAAAGAATATGTACCAGCTGTTGATCGTGGTATGAAAGACGCTTTGAAAAACGGTGTTTTAGCAGGATTCCCAATGGTTGATGTGAAAGCGAAACTTGTTTTCGGTTCATATCATGATGTTGACTCCTCTGAGCAAGCGTTCTACATCGCAGGTTCTATGGCAATTAAAGAAGCTTGTCGTAAGGCGGGCGGAATTCTTTTAGAGCCTATCATGTCTGTAGAAGTTGTTACACCAGATGATTATTTAGGTGATGTTATGGGCGATTTAAATGGACGTCGTGGTCGAGTATCTAATATGGAAGCTCGTCATGGTGCACAGGTTATTAGCTCAACAGTACCATTATCTGAAATGTTTGGTTACGCAACAGACCTACGTTCTAAAACACAGGGTCGTGCTACATTCAGCATGCAGTTCGATCATTATGATCCAGTTCCTGCAAGCATCGCAGAAGAGATTATGAGCAAAAAATAATCTTAAAAAACAGATTAAATATAAAAGGGAAGAGTACATACTCTTCCCTTTTTTTTGTTTAGCTTTGTGAGTTTAAGATGCATCGTAGTCGTTTAAATATTAAAGATAATAAATAAATTAGGGATAATCGAAGGATAATTTTCAACGGAAACAGAGAAAACAGAGAAAACAGAGAAAACAGAGAAAATAGAGTAAATAGAGTAAAACAGAGAAAATAAAGTAAAATAGAGTAAAATAAAAAAAAATTTCTTGTAGTATTAAAAGAAATAACTTAGTTAAAGTATAGGGTATAGTTAAAAAAACTTAAAAAAGCGTATCAGGGTTTTAAAAAAGTGCATCAAGGACTTAAAAGAGAAATTTTATTAAAGAGGATTATTCAAATGAGAAAAATAGTATTAATTATAAGTATTGCACTATTGCAAATTGCAAGTACATCTGTAGCTTTTGCAGAAAAAACGGGCATATATCTAACTCCAAAATTTATGTACTCTGCCGTTAACGGTGCTGCTAAATCTAACCTTTTACCTAGTGGAGATTCTGCTCTGTTAGATTTTGCTGCCAATACATTTGGCGGAGCGTTAAGTGTAGGTTATGATACACAAGCTGGAATCCGAGCAGAACTTGAATATTCAATTGGAAGTTCTATTAATGTTGAAACCATGAGTAATAATTCTATATCAGCAAATATGACAAATATGACACAAACAGTATTTGCAAATATTTTTTATGACTTTAAAAATGACTCTAGATTTACTCCATATTTAGGTGGTGGTGTAGGCGTGGGATTTAACACCGCTGAAGTTGTTCTACAAGAGATTGGTGGGACAAGCTTTGATACACTTACTAAACACACTTCCATAGGTCTTGCATGGAATGTAAGCTTAGGACTTGCGTATAAAATTAGTGATCTTTTAGCATTAGATTTAAGCTATCGCTTTGCCCAAGTAGGCGATGCAAAAAGTTATGAATCCAAAACGAGTGAGAATTATATTGGAACGGATTCAATAAATAATCATCAAGTATTACTAGGATTACGTTTTAGTTTTTAGATAATAAGTACTAATAGAACAGTAAGTAGTAGTAATAAAAAAAGCCTCTTTCGAGGCTTTTTTTATTATCATATTAAGTCATTAAGTATCTTTTAATCTTATGTTATCTCGGTTCGAATGTTGAGTTAAGTATTTAATTGGAATTCTAATGCAATTTAATATTCTCATATTAGTTTAGCATACAAGGCAATCTAGCATACAAAGTAATCAAGCATACAAAGCAATCTAGCATGCAAAGCAATCTAGCATACAAAGCAATCTAGCATACAAGGCAATCTAGCATACAAGGCAATCTAGCATACAAGGCAATCTAGCATACAAAGTCCTCTAATATTTAAACTGAATCTCATATAATTAAAATATATTTTAATTAATGAAGTAATTATCTAGCGGATTAGAATCTTATAATTATTTTAAAAAATTACTTTCTAAATTTATATTTTAAAAATCTATTGAGTTTATTTTTTACTACTAGGATTTTTTTTACTCACTATTTTTTTAGTACTTGCTTTTACTATATCAGTTTTTTCTTTTTTTACCACAGTACTAGTTTTTGTAGCATCAGCTTTTTTAGTAGCACTTACTTTTTTAACAGTGCTAGTTTTTTTAGTAGTGTCTGATTCTGTAGGAGTATTAGTTAGGTTAGTTTCTACAGAATTAGTTTCTTTTGCCATAGTATCTGATGTAGGATCAGCTTTTGCTGCATCTTTTTTTATAGAGTTAGTTTTTGTTTTATTTGTAGAAATAGTTTCTGCACTGTTTGCTTTTTTCTTTGTATTTTTTATATTCTTATTTTCTTTCTTATTCTTTTTCTTATTGTCTTTATCTTTTGTATCTTTTTCCGGTCTATTTTCTTTTGTACCTAAGAAATAGGTAATCCAAATACTTAATTCGTAGAGTAAAATTAATGGAATAGCCATAAGAGTTTGTGTGAAAGGATCAGGTGGAGTAAGAACCGCTGCCACGACAAAGGCTATTAAAATTGCATATTTTCGTTTAGCACGTAGGGCGTTTGAGCTTACAAGTCCAAGGCGAGCTAAGAAGAATATAACAAGTGGTAGTTCGAAAATAAAGCCAAAGGCAAAAATGAGCTTTAAAGAAAAGCTGATATATTCGCTTATTTTCGGGATAAAAAGCATCTTGGTGGAGGAGAAACTTGCAAAAAAGGCAAAGCCAAAAGGGAAGACCACATAAAAGCAAAAAAATGCTCCTAAAAGGAAGAAAAAGGCAGAGAAAAAGGCAAGAGGAACGAGCATTCTTCTTTCATGGGTATAAAGCCCAGGAGCAATAAAAGCCCAAAACTGCCAGAAAATAAAAGGGCTTGCTAAAAATATAGCACCTAAAAAGCTGATTTTTACATGCGCAAAAAAGGCTTCGGCTGGGTGTGTGAACTGAAAATTCCCACCGTTTAAAATTAGAACCATTGGTTCTATAAGTATTGCCATGAGTCTTTCTGCAAAAGGGTAGCAGGCAATAAACGCAAGTATAAGAGCTATAAACATCCATGTGCAGCGTTTTCGTAACTCTTCAAGATGATCAAGAAGTGTCATGCCTTCTGCAGATTTCGCAGTCTTAGCCTTGCTTTTACTCTCGTTATTGCTATTCGTCTTGCTCATACTTAGCTTAGCTCATCATTTTTTTTAGTAGTTTTTTTACTAGCGAGCGCAACTTTTTTTGCAGGGCTTGCTGTTGGTTTTACTGTAGTTTTTACTGTAGTTTTTTCTGTATCAACTGCGGCTTTATCTATATCAATCTTTTTTACAGTAACTTTTTTTGTGGTAGTTTTTGTTACTTCAGCCTTGGCGTCAGTTTTAGGCTCAGCTTTCCTTACTCCAGCTTTCGCTGTAGTTTTCTTCGCCTCAGCCTTCGCTTCAGGAATTTTTACTTCAGTTTTAGGCTCAGCTTTACTTGCTCCGGCTTTCTCTTTTTTTTCTGCAAGAATAGTTTCAGCGTCTTCTTTTCTTTTTTCGTGTTCAGCTGTTTCTATTTCTTTATCAAGAGAATCTTTCACGCTCGAGCTAATATTGCGAAATTCTGCAATACCTTTGCCGAGCGTCTTCATAAGCTCAGGTAATTTTTTAGGCCCTATAATAATGAGCGCCACAATAAGAATTATTATAAGTTCTGCAGAGCCAATTCCAAACATAATATTTTCCTATTTTTTTACTTATTCTTTACTGCTACGATTTTCATTATCTCTATATTATCTTCTGCTTATACTCTACTACAAAAGATAGATTTAATAACTTTTTATTCATAGTTAATTCTTACTTTTTAAATTATTCCCACTCGATAGTACTTGGTGGTTTAGAAGAAATATCATACACAACACGGTTAATTCCTTGCACTTCATTTATTATGCGGCTAGAAATTTTTGCGAGTATTTCATAAGGCACTTTAGACCAATCTGCAGTCATAGCATCAAGACTATCTACAATTCTTAGCGCTATTACATGCTCATAAGTTCTATCATCGCCCATAACACCAACTGTTTTTAGTGGTAAAAGTACTGCAAAACCCTGCCATACTTTATTATACCAACCAGTTTCACGCAGTTCTTCTTGTACTATACAATCTGCAAAACGCAAAACACTTAAACGCTCTTCTGTTATTTCGCCAATTATACGAATAGCAAGCCCCGGTCCTGGGAACGGCTGACGCCAAACAATATGGTCAGGCATATCAAGCTCTTTTGCAACCTTTCGTACTTCATCTTTAAAGAGTTCTCGTAGTGGCTCTACAAGTTTTAACTTCATAGTCTCAGGCAGCCCGCCCACATTATGATGGCTTTTTATTACCGCTGATGGACCTTTGAAAGATTCGCTCTCGATAACATCAGGATAAAGTGTTCCTTGCCCTAAAAAGGCTACATCTTGTATACGAGTTGCTTCTCTATCGAAAACATCAATAAAAGTATGCCCGATGATTTTTCGTTTTTCTTCTGGATCCGTAATATTTACAAGCTTTGATAAAAATTCTTCCTGCGCATCTACACAAATAACGTTCAGATTAAAAGATTCTGCTAAAAATGCAATAACTTCTTCACGCTCACCCTTGCGAAGTAGTCCGTTATCTACAAAAATACAGTATAAATTATGCCCGATGGCACGATTTAAAAGCACCGCTGCTACTGTTGAGTCTATACCGCCAGAGAGCCCAAGTACAACTTTTTTATCGCCCACTTGTTTTTTTAATGTATCGATTGAGTTTTCAATAAAAGAACTCATGGACCAGTCTGCTTTTAGTCCTGCAATATTAAAAAGAAAGTTATTGATAATTGCTGAACCAAATTCAGTATGCGCAACCTCTGGATGAAATTGCAGTGCATAGATTTTCTTCTCAAAATTTGCCATGGCGGCAATTTCGATAGAATCAGTCGAGCCAATAATTTCAAATCCATCAGGGAGTTTGTCTACGTGGTCGCCATGAGACATCCATGCGGTAAATTCTGTATTATTGCCAATATTATCCCAAAAATCTAACTGTTTATTTTGTATTTTAAAGCTTGCACGACCGTATTCTCTTTCTAAAGAAGAAACAACACTTCCGCCAAGTTCTTGTGCAAGAAGTTGCATGCCGTAGCAGATACCGAGAACAGGAAGCCCCCAGTCGAGATACTCTTTAGGCAGTTTTGGTGCATCTTCTTCTAAAACACTCGCAGGTCCGCCAGATAAAATAAGGGCACTTGGTTGCAAGTTTTTAATTTTTTCAGGTGAAACAGTACAGGGATGAATCTCAGAATATATACCAGCCTCGCGGATACGGCGTGCGATAAGTTGTGTGAACTGTGAGCCAAAATCTATGATAATAACTTTATTTTGAGTCTGCATTTTTCCCTCTAGGTATCTGTTTTTTTTATTTATTAATATTTAATATGTGAACAAAAAATTAAAAATCTTATTTTTCTACTTGGTAGTTAGGAGCTTCTTTTGTGATGATAACATCATGCACATGGCTTTCACGAAGTCCTGCTGCGGATATTTGTATGAACTGTGCGTTTTCCTGCACATCTGCAATAGTTTTACAGCCAAGATAGCCCATTCCAGAACGAATACCGCCGAGTAATTGATGAATAGACTCACTTACATCACCACGGTATGGGACACGTCCAACAATACC
>CAMQUX010000076.1 GCA_947037905.1 uncultured Desulfovibrionaceae bacterium
GTATATTTTATTTTATCTTTTATTTTATCTTTTACCTTTTATCTTTTATTTTATCTTTTACCTTTTATCTTCACTAAGTACTATTTTTTAAAAAATTTTGTAAGCCATTGACCTTTTTTCTTGACATATTCCAAAAGTTCTACTACAAATTCCTTTCGTGGTGGGTGTAGCTCAGTTGGTAGAGCTCTTGATTGTGGCTCAAGTGGCCGAGGGTTCAAGTCCCTTCACTCACCCCATTTTAAAAAATAAAAGGCTGTTATGGCCTTTTTTTTATATCCTCTTTTTTAAATTCCTCTGGAAAAAAATCACTGATGAAACATAATTCTTTCTTAATTTCAGCTCCTTAATATTTATTTTTATTAAAAAAATGCTTAATAAAAATTATTTGAGCATTTTTTTCTGTTCATACATAAAACATCTATCACGCCCAGCCTTAAAAGGATTCCACCTTATACTTAAAGCATTATTACCTAATCCATAAAGCGTTTATTATCTAATATTTAAAGCCATTAACTCCTTTATTTCTATCAAATATCTTGACATGTTATTCTCAGATGATATCTTTTTTATACTTTTTTGAAATTAAATTAAAATATGATTAATGAAATATATCTAATAAAAAATGCAATTTCTCACTAAATAATTTGCAATAGGAAGTGCTTATGAAAAATATACTTTTCCTTGATATTGGTAGTGGAACACAAGATGTTTTGTATTACAGAGAAGGCATTGAACTTGAGAATTGCCCTCGCTTTGTGCTGCCTACGCCCGCTAAAAATCTTGCGAAGCAAATTCGTGCATGTGCAGAAAAGAAACAAGATATTTATTTGTTTGGAAGAAATGCTGGTGGCGGTTTTTGGGGCGCTATTAATGAACATCTTGAAAAAAACCTAAAAGTTTTCGTTCATCCTCAAGCAGCTTTTGCTTTAAGTGATAATTTCGAGCGCCTTGCGCAAAAAAATATTATCATAACAGAAAAACGTCCTGAAAATACCATAGCACTTGAAGTTATGGATTTTAGCATGGGCTTTTGGCAGTCACTACTTGCAATGGCTGGGCTTGAGTACCCTGAGCAAGTTGTTGCAGCAGCGCAAGATCATGGATATCATGAAGGTAAAAGTAACCGTGTAGGGCGCTTTATACTTTGGAAGAGCCTTTTATTTGAGCATGCTGGAAAAGCAGAAGCTCTGCTCTATAAAGATATACCGAAAGAATTTACACGCCTGCAGGCTCTTGCAAGTAGTATTGGAAACTCATATGTGTGTGATACAGGCATCGCAGCGGTCTTAGGTGCGTTAAGTATTGATAAAATTGCAAAACTTTCCCATGAAAGAGGCATAACACTTATAAATATAGGCAACAGCCATACCCTTTGTTTTCTTTTATACAAAGAGAAAATACTTGGTGTTTACGAACATCATACTGGTTTATTAGATGCAGAGAAACTTTGGGAGCATAAAAACCGTTTTGCACAAGGAAATTTAAGCTTTGAGGAAATTTTTGATGATAACGGACACGGCGCACTCACTCTTGAACTACCGAAAGAGGCACAAGGTTTTTCTCCCTGTTTTGTTTTAGGTCCTAAAAGAAACATGCTTATTGATTATGATGTTGAATTTATAGCGCCAGCTGGAGATATGATGTTAGCAGGTGCCTTTGGAATGGCATATGGGCTGAAAAAAAGAAAGGATTTATAATTCTTTTTGCAAAAAATATACAATAAAATTAAAAATACATCGCTCTAAAAGTTAGCAGATAAATTCAAAGATACAAGACCGTTCTTATAAATAGCAATATAAGGTATAAATAGAGAAAATAAATCTTATAAATATTCGTATATTATCATATTTTTAACAGTATTCTTTCTAATAAGAAAAAGGCAGATAAATATATCTGCCTTTTTTATTTATTACTGTTTCAAGTACTTAAATATATTGCCCTTAACAAAAAATTGTATGCTATTTTTTTAGATTTTTACTTTTTTGTTTTTGCAAAAAACATACTTCTATATCCATATACTGCTCGTGAATATGGTACATATTCAATATAACTTGTACCAGGTGTATCTGTTGTTGCACTTCCTAAATAACTTCCAGTACGATCACGAACGGTTGTGGTTGATGTGCTGCCTGGAGTATATCTTGTAACTGCTTCCACGCCAGTTTCTGTTCTTATGTAAGTTTCTGACCAAAGCACTACGCATGCCCCAACTTCTTCCCCTTGTGCTACTGCTTCTGATTCTGGCTCGTATGTAGATCCTATCCAGTCAGCAATACCGAGAAGAGAAAAACCTTTTTCAAACATATCCTCTGCTATCTGCTCGACTGTGAAGCCTTTAGGTAAATTGCCAACTTGGGGTGTTTCGCAGGCAAGAATATCTCCTTGTACTTCTAATACAGCTTGATACTCAGTATTAAACTGGTTAGTTGCGCACCCAGAAATAAAAAGAATGCTTAAACAAAAGAGCGTTTGTCTTAAATAATTTCTCATTATACCCTCATCTCTTCTATATAATACGAGGCATTACCTTTTCTATATAATATGAGTCATTAATAAATTTGTGCTAATTTGCTACATAATACTATAATATGTTACAAATTACATAGTATTTTAAGATTTATCAAGCTTTGCTTTTAAAATCTTTAATAGTTCTTCATCTACACCAATTATACTTATGCCTGCTTTTTCTGCAAAGGCTATAGTTTTTTCCATATCAAAAAAAAGACTTTTTCCTGCCTCTACCATTAGGCATTTTGCCTTGTATTTTTTCATAACTTTAAGAGTTCTAAGCCCTAGTGCGGGTAAATCGACTCTTTGTTCTTGATTAGGTTTACTTGCCTTTACAATAATACAATCCTTACCAGCTAATAAGCAACCTCGTTTTATGGTTGCATCTGTCCCCTCTATTGCCTCAACTGCTATGATTACTTTTTCTTTTACAACAATGCTTTGACCAACATCAAATTTACCTATTTCTTTTACCATCTCAAAGCCGAAGAGCATGTCTTCTATCTCTGATTCTTTTATCTCCCCTTGGGTTAAAATGCCCGCAGGTGTTAGTAATTCTGGTGCATATGCGTGTGCTGATATAACTTGCATTCCTTCCTGCTCAAATTCTTGTACAAGTGCTGTTAGAAGCGTGTCATCTCCACGGTGCACTATACGAAAAAGTAACTTTGTTGCACGTGCATCAAAATGGCGTAAATCTAATATTTTTGGCTTATTTATATGCCCTGCCATCATTATTTCTTCCACGCCATTTTCTTTAAAAAATTGACACATTCTATCTAATTTTCCAAAGGGAATCTGCTCAAAATTATCTGCAAATTCTTTTACTGCCATATTAGAAAGTTTAGGAAATGTAATAACTACAAGTTTATGCCCTGCCTTTTTCACATTTTTAGCTACTAAAAAAGGAAACTGTCTATCACCTGCAATTAAACCTATTACTTTCTGTTGCATTTTTTTCTCGTTATTTTAAATATTTTGGGGAAAGAAATATTTTTAAATACTTCCTTCCCCTATAAATTCTATTAGCTTTATTTTATTTAGCTTTATTTTATTTTTTTGCTCTTTTATTTTTGTTCTTCGTTATTTTTGTTCTTCTTTGCGACTAATATCTGATAAAATACCTATCTTCGTACTTTCCACAAATTCTGCAAGATTAAGTACTTCTGGAAGGTGTGCAAATTCTTTCCGAACAGCACTTAAAGCTTCTTGACGTGGACATTCACCCTTAAATAACATTCTATATGCTTCTTTGAGTGCTTTTCTTGTTTCTAAAGAAAAACCTTGACGCTTTAACCCAACAGAATTTAAACCATACATTCTAGGGTGTTGACTGCCACTTGCTCCATTTACAAAAGTATAAGGTGGAACATCTTGTGTACAAGCACTATATGCTCCTACAAATGAATACGCACCTACTCGACTATGTTGTTGGATTGAAACAAAACTGCTGAGCATAACATATTTTTCTACTATAACATGTCCACCTAAGGTTGCGTTATTCACTAAAATAACATTATCATTTATTATGCAATCGTGTGCTACATGCGAATATGCCATGAGCATACAGTTTGAGGAAATTATAGTCTCTGCGCGACCTTTTGGTGTACCTCGGTGGATAGTTACATATTCACGAATTTTATTCCCATCACCAATACGAGTAAAAGTCTTCTCACCTGCAAAAGACATATCTTGCGGCGTATCGCCAATACAGCAAAATGAATGAATATGATTTTCCTTACCTATTGTTGTGTATTCTTTTATCTGAACAAAAGAATCAAGCACACATCTATCACCTAAGACTACGTCTTTTTCTATTACACAATAAGGACCTATCTGCACATCTTGACCAAGGCTTGCACCTTTATCAACAACTGCTGTAGGATGTATAAATACGCTCATTACTTCGCGCCGCCATCTACAATCGCTGCTGTTAAAATTCCTTCTGCTACTAAATCACCATCAACTGTTGCTGTTGCTTTCATTTTCCAAATATTTAGACGCTGACGAATAATTACTATTTTAAGCATTAAACAGTCACCTGGAACCACAGGACGACGAAATTTCACACCGTCTATTCCTGTGAAAAGAAGTAATTTACCATCAGTATCAGAACCATCTCGGTGAAAAGCTAAAATTACACCTGCTTGTGCTAGAGCTTCTAAAATTAAAACACCTGGCATTATTGGCTTATCTGGAAAATGGCCTTGAAAAAAATTCTCGTTAAAAGTAACGTTTTTATAAGCTAAAATACTATCCTCATCTATCTCAACTACTCTATCTACAAGTAAAAAAGGATAGCGATGTGGTAAATATTTTAAGATATCAACAAGTTCCATAACTGGTTTAGCCATTTTATTTGTCCTTCTCGTTTATTTTCGTTTCTAATTCTTCAAGCTTTTTTTCAAGTGCTCTTATTTTTTTTAAAGTACTTGGTAATTTTTGTAATGCAATGCTATTTTTTAAAAAACTCTGTGCCGGAACACCTGGAATACCAGCGATTATACTGCCAGCTTCAATATCACCTGCAATGCCAGATTTTGCCGCAATCTGCACACCATCGCCAATATGAATATGATCACGCAGACCAACCTGTCCACCAAGAACCACGCCCTTTCCAAGGCTTGTGCTGCCAGCTATACCAACCTGAGATACAATAAGACAATGCTCACCTACCTGACAATTATGACCGATCTGCACTAAGTTATCAATCTTAGTACCTTTGCCAATAAAAGTTCGCTCAAGAGCTGCTCTATCTATTGTAGTATTTGCTCCAATCTCAACATCATCTTCTATATACACTGTACCAATTTGAGGTGTTTTTACATGCTGATTATTATGCCATGTATAGCTATAACCATCTGTACCAATAACAACTCCTGCATGTAAAATACAGTTATTACCAATATAAGTACCATACAAGACAGATACATTTGGATACAATAAAGCATTTTCGCCAATAGTTACATTTTCGCCGATAAAGACTCCAGGGTACAAAGTACTCCCTTTTCCAATACTACTTCCTTTTGATATAAAAACTTGAGGATAAATAGTACAATCTTCACCTATTATAGCGCTTTCATCTATATAGCTTTCTTTACTCATGCCAGAAAAAGAACCCACACTAGGCGCAAAATAGCCGAGTAAACGAGACCAGTCATACTGAACATTTTCACTTATTATTGCAGAGGAAACTTCTTCTGCAAATTCTTGGCTAGTTAAAAATGCCCCAGCTTGAGAGTCTTTTAACTGCATTTGCGGATTTTTCTTAACGAAAAAAGATATTTCAGATTTTCTAGCTGATAACAACGCTCCAACACCAGTTAGTTCAATATCAGCACCTTTTACAGGCAAATCTAATAGTTCCGCCAGTTTATAAAGACTATATTTTTGCATTCTTTATTTTTTCCACTTTTTATTAACTTCATCAATCAAAGATTTTGTGATGTTAATTTTCTCATCAACATATCTAATTCCACTATTAGCACTTAAATCAAACACTACTGTATAAGATTGTGCTTTTGCATAATCAGATATGATAGTACCGAGTAATGTAAAAAGAGGAGCTAGTAATTTTTCTTGCTCTGCATTATATTTTTGTTGAAATATTTGTGAGCCTTCTTGTAAATTTCTTAATTCTCTTTTAAATTCTAATTCTTTATCTTGCTTTGCTTCTGCAGATAACATCATACCTTGTTTTTCAAAGCTACTTTGTAACTGCTGTACTTTTGCTTGTTGAGCTTCGAGTTCTTTAATAGGAAGATCAAATTTTTTCTTAAGTTCTTTTTGTATGCTCTTTCCAGGAGTAGATTCTACTACTATCACTCTTAAATCAAACACCGCAATTTTACTCTCAGCAACTGCTGCAAATGCTGAACTTACAAAAATCATACTAACCACAAATGAAAAAAGTGTTTTTTTAAACATCACGTAATTCCTCCAAAATGTATTTTTTAGTTTTTTTATCAATTAAACGATTTATATTATTTAAAAACTTTGACCAATTGTAAATTCGACTCTTTGGTTATCACTACCATAGAGTTCATCTAAACCATAACCGTATTCAATTCGTAAGAGTCCTAAAGGTGACATCCAACGAATACCTACACCGATACTTTTATATAAACCG
>CAMQUX010000077.1 GCA_947037905.1 uncultured Desulfovibrionaceae bacterium
GATTCTCCGGAGTGACTGGAGTTCAGACGTGTGCTCTTCCGATCTATTCAAAGAACGCACCATATGTTAAATTATTTGTGTATATGGAACTACGTCTAGCAAGCCCTGCTAAAAGAGAGAATCCTTGTATTTTCGCAGATGAATCATCTTCGTTTGCATATTTTGAATATCCACCTTCTGATGCTACAAATGTTGCCCAGTTGGTTTTTTCCTCATCTGTTAGGTTTTCTTGAGCCGCTCTGCGAAGATTTTGTATGCCAAGATCACTTACTAAATCTCCACCTTGATTTAAAAATGCAAGAGTTGCTATTTGCGCCTCTGCTGGAACTCGAGACTGTTCTTGTCTTTTAACTTCTCCAACTGTAATATTAAGCTCATGATTTTCAGCTCTTGCAGTATTATTAAGTTCGGTTGTTATACCATATTGCAGACCAATACCTTGTTTAATGGTTTCCTGTTTGTAATTGCCTGCTACATTTACAAACGCACCTGTTATAGTATCTGCACCGAGTAAAGTTATTTTTGTGCCTGGGACTAGAGCAGCACCACCTTCTATTGTAAGAGAAAGTGTTGCATGATTTCTACTTGTGTCACTTAGGTTTATTGTTCCTGCTCTTAAAAGAATATCACCATTTTGTATATCGTTTGGAACTATGAACTCATAATGTTCAAAATTCTCTACTGTGGAACTTGCTGATACTGCTTTTAAGTCTAATACTGCATTATTAAGTATGAGTCTGTTGCCTAAATATCCACTTCCGTTACTACCTGCAATTGTTATTGCTCCGCCTACAGCACTGAGCACTGGGTTATTTTGGAACACAACAGTATTATTTATTGCAGATTTAGTACCAGTAGTATTTTCTATTACACCACCAAATATATTAATATCACCAGTTGTTGATGTTAACGCACTACCATTAGCCACAAGAATACTACTACCACTAACTGTAGTTGCACCAGTACCTCTATTAGCGTCAATAGTACCACCGTTAATGTTAATATCACCTGCATCTGTTTCTAAGCTGGCACCATTATTCACAACTATGTTTGTACCAGTTATGCTATGAGCGCCTGTCCCTTTGATTACACCACCAGAAATATTGATATCAGCAGTATCTGAGCCCTTTAAGCTTGATGCATTATCTACAGTTATTGTAGTACCAGAAATACTATGATCACCAGTACCAGTAATCTCTCCACCATATACTTTAATAGAGTCTGTTCCTGATGAACCTACTGTTTCTAATATACTTGCGTTATCTATCAACACATTACTTTGTGAGATTGTTTGGTTTCCATTACCCTGAATTAATGCAGAAAGAGTTATTTGTTTTGATGTAAGTTTAGTTCCATTATCAATACGTGTATCTAAATCAATTAAAGACCTCTCTCCTGCCCCATTTATTATGCCGTTATAAAGAAAAATCCCATCAGAAGCATTTACTGTAGTATTATCAACTAAAATTTCATTTTTAGAAATAGTTTGGGTGCCTCCTGAACTAACGTAGCCGTTTATAAGCTGCATTGTTCCAACATTAATGGTACTATTTTTAAAAGATGCTAGATTATCTGTTATGGCTGGATTAGTACTAGCAGAAGTGCCACCTAATATTATACTATTGTATATATATAGTATTGGTGTATCCTGTATTGTACTGTTATCTATAGAGAGAATATTTCCTTTAATGGACTGTTCAGAGCCAGAACCATTCGCATATGAAGAAAGAAAAGCAATGTAATTAGTAGTATTACCTGTCATAGTAGCATCTGTAACCCGTATGCTATTATTTTCGAGTACATGGGTATCGCCTGTAAGCGCACGGACACCATATAATGTATTTGTTCCCTTTAGTGCAATATTACCTGTAAATTCTAAACTATTATTTGTAAAAGTATTGCTTCCAGAACTGTTACTATATGCACTATAAAAAGAATTCGAATTACCTTCTATTGTAGAATCTGCGATAGTTACTGTATTAGCACTAAAAGTACTATCCCCAGAACCTTCTGCTGAAGCACCATATATACTATTACTTTTGCTATTGAGGGTACTATTATTGCTAATAGTAACTGCATTATTTGAAAGAGTACTATCCCCATTACTGATAATACGGCTACCATAAATTTTATTAGTTTTACTACCAGCACTTGCATTTAGTGTACTTGCATCAACAGTAACGCTATTATTTGAAGCAGTATCCCCTGCGCCATTACTCTTTATATAGCCACCAACAAGTTCATTATCCCCACCAGTTGAAATTAATGTTGCGGTGTTAAGACTAATAGCATTATTTAAAGCTGTATGAGTTCCTGTACCGGAAGTGGTGCCAACGTATCCGCCATAAAGCTCTCCTTTAGACATCGTTGATGTTACTGTGCTATTCTCAATGCTTAAACTGCTTCCGTCCATTGTTATATCTTCACCAGTAGATTCTTTTTTTCCGCCACCGATAGTGAAAGTATCTTCTGTTATGTCAGTATTAATTGTCAAATCCCCAACGCCGTTACTATTTCCCCAAGAAACATAAGGTACAGGTGGAGTAGAAAAAGGACTCGCACTTGCGAGTAGAGCTTGCTGGCTAGAATTTACTTTAGAATAAACACTTAAAAATGCTTGTTTTAAAGAGGAACTAAGAGCGTCTTTTTCGAACAAACTCTTATAATCTGGTGTTTGTTCAAGTTTTACAGTGCTTGTTTTTGTACTCATATTTGCATGAGCTAGAGTTAAATCTCCTGAAACACTTAAACATACACAAATACCAAAAACAATTGTGAATGGATTTTTAAGAATTTTGCTGAGTGATTGTTTCTGCTGAATGTCAGAGGAGATTGTACATTGGAGTTTTTTAGATTTGTGTTTCATCATGTGATAATCCTTCGTAGTTGTTGTAATCATTTGTATAAAATTTCACTTTGAAAAGTGATTAGAAAAATAATACCTTATGAGTTTTGAAATTCTATTATTTCCGTTTTATTTTTGTGTTATTTTTGTTATAATTAACAGTTAGGGGCTTGCTTTTTAGTTATGCGTGAATAACACACTCGGTAATATTTACTAATATATTGTAAAATACTTTGATAAAGATCTGAATATATAGATTTAAAATAAAAAAATGCCCTGCAAAATTTTACAGGACATTTTTAATTTTATATATTCAAACTCAAGCTATAATAATCTATCTAAAAAGAAAAAACTACCTCGCCTTTGCCAGAAATCCCTTCTCTTATTCCAAGATATCCTTCAATTCCTGCTTCTATAGTGAGATAACTTTTTATGCTCGCTCTAAGACCAATATCAATAATTGCTGTGCCACCTTTTAAACTTGGAGCATGAAGTTCCACACCATAAAGTGAAGATTCTGCGGTGCCACTAAATTCTTGTTCCCATGCTGCACCGATAAATGGCACTATATACTCAGTTGCGATGCTGTAACGAAATCCTGCACGTAGGCGATTAGAGTTCATACTTTCAAATTTAAAAGAGTCATTTAAAATATTTACTACATCGTCATTTTGATGAGTCCATAAATACTTTGCATAAATATCAAGGGAGGCAATTTTTAAAAAATCAAAACCATAGCCCACTGTTGCATGAGCACCATAATATAAGGTAGTTTTATCATGAGAGATACTTGTTCCGATGTTTGTATGGTATTCATCACTTGTATGATTAAGCTCTGAACCACCTAAACGAAGAGAAGCTTCGCCATAAAACCCCATAGGATTTTCAAGGCGAGCAATAAGCCCACCACCATAATACTCACTATCACTAATTGTGTTGATATCTGCCTCAGTTTCAAAGGTGTTATGCGTTTTTATCTCTGCATTGCCATATTCAAAGAACGCACCATAAATTAAATTATTTGTATACATGGAACGGTGTTTAGCAAGCCCTGCTAAAAGTGAGAAACCTTTTACATTTGCAGATGAATCATTTTCTTTTGCATACTTTGAATCGCCACCTTCTGTTGCTACAAATGTTGCCCAATTAGTCTTTTTTTCATCTGTTAGGGTTTCTTGAGTCGCTCTACGAAGATTTTGTATGCCTAGATCACTTACTAAATCTCCACCTTGATTTAAAAACGCAAGAGTTGCTATTTGTGCTTCTGCTGGAACTCGAGACTGTTCTTGTCTTTTAACTTCTCCTACTGTAATGTTAAGCTCGTGATTTGAAGCTCGGCTAACATTATTAAGCTCGGTAGTCACACCATATTGTAAACCAATACCTTGTCTAATGGTTTCTTGTTTGAATTTTCCTGGCACATTTACAAAATCACCTGTTATAGTATCTGCACCTAGTAAGGTTATTTTTGTACCTGCTGGCAATGCACCACCGCCTTCCATTGTAAAAGAAAGGCTTGCATGGTTTCCATTTTTATCGCTTAAATTTATTGTTTTTGCCGTTAGGAGAGTTTCGCCACTTTGTATATTGTTAGGAATTATAAACTCGTAATATTCAAAATTCTCTACTATGGAATTTGCTGATACTGCTTTTAAATCTAGTCTTGCATTATCAAGTATAAGTCTATTACCTAAATACCCACTCAAACTTGAATCAGAAAATATACTACTTGCAGGAGATGTATTATCTGCATTACTACCTGCAATTGTTATTGTTCCATTTACGGCACTCAGCACTGGGTTATTTTTAAATATAACTGTATTATTTATGATAGATTTAGGAGCAGTAGATTTAGGAAGAACCGCAATATTATCCGCTACACCACCAAAAATAGCAATATCACCATCTGCAGTTGTTAATACACTGCCATTGCCCACAAAAATACTATTATCACTAATAGTCATAGCATCACTGTTTATGTTTTTAACTGTACCACCGTTAATATTAATATTACCTGCTACTGCCTCTAAGCGAGCCCCATTATTTATAATAATACTCGTACCTGTTATGCTATGAGTGCCTGATTTGTCCATTAGACCGCCAAAAATGTTTATATCGCTATTATAAACAGCCTTTAAACGTGATGCATTATCAATAGTTATGCTCGTATCAGAAATACTGCTATCTCCGTCACTGCTAATCTCTCCACCATATAAATTTATCGCAACAGATGAATAATGTATTGTTGCTAATAGACTCGCATTATCTATTAACAGGTTACTTTGTGATATTGTTTGGTTTCCTGTACCTTGAATGAGAGTAGAAAGAGTTATTTCCTTTGCTTCAAGCTCACTGCCATTATCGATACGTGTATTTATATTAGTTATAGCACTATTTCCCTTTCCATTAATTATGCCATTATATATAAATAGCCCGCCAATAGCTTTTATTACAGTATTATCAACCACAAATTCATTCTCAGATAGAGTTTTCTCTCCTTCAACCGCAATATACCCATTCACAAAATTTGCGACTTTAGCAGCAATTATAGTACTATCTTTAAAAGAACTTACGTTTTCTGTTATAGTTGCCGTAGTACCAGTAGAAGCGCCACCTATTATTATTCCATTATATGCATACAATGATTTGATATTTTGCACTGTACTATTATCTATAGAGAGGGTGTTTCCCTTAATTGATTGTTTAGAACCAGAAGCATCTACATAAGAAGAAAGAAAAGCTGTATAGTAATTAATATCACCATTTATTGTAGCATCTCTAAGCCGGATACTATTATTTTCGAGTACTTGGTCTTCTCCTTTCTTTACATATACGCCATATAAGCTATTCTTTGATTTCAATATAACATCACCTGTAAATTCTAAACTATTATCTCTAAAAATATTATTTCCAATGCCATCACTGTAGTTACTATATGATGCGCTATAAAAAGAATTCGATTTACCCTCAAATGTAGAATTTTCAATGCTTACTTTGTTCGCAATAAAGGTATTATTCCCTGTACCCTGAACTGATGCTGCATATATTTGAGTAACTGAATTAGGACTGCTTATATTAAATTTACTATTACTTATCTTGACTGTATTATTTGTAAGAGTATTATTTCCATTGCTGTGGAGAATACCCGCAACAATTTCATTATGATTAAATGCTTCTATTGTACTTGTATCAATAGTAACACTATTAGCTGAAGATACATGACTATTTTCCCTGCCATTTATATATCCACCCACAAAATTATTATACGCCTCTGTTGAAATAATTTTTGCATTGCTAATTGTAACAGAGTTATTTAAAGATTTATAACTAGCTTCACCTGTAATTTGTCCACCATAAAAGCCTGCAGCATAATTCTTTGATGTTAGTGTGCAATCCTTGATTTCCAAAGTGCTTCCATCCATTATTGTCTCTGCGCTACCTGTTTCTATTCTCCCACCGCCTAAATAAAAACTTTTTTCAGACATATCAGTATCAATTATTACTTTCCCAGCACCATCGTTATTACCCCAAATATTATAAACTATAAAAGGGCTCACGCGTATAAGTGACGTGTGCGGGCTTAAATTAACATCAGAGGAAAGTTTGAAAGATGCTCGGTTATAAAGTGATGCTAAGGCTTGCCTTTCGAACAGACTCTTATAATTTGGTGCTTTCTCAAATTTTACTGTGCTTGTTTTTGTGCTCATATTTGCATGTGCCAGTGCGAGGTCTCCTGAAACACTTAAACAGACACAAATACCAAAAACAATTGTGAATGGATTTCT
>CAMQUX010000078.1 GCA_947037905.1 uncultured Desulfovibrionaceae bacterium
TGTTCGTATGTTGACATTTCGACTAGCAAAGACAGTTTTAACTACGGCACAAGAGCTTATTCCATCAACATCATAATCTCCCCAAACCGCTATTTTATCACCTTTTTCTAGGCTCGCTACTATTTTTTTTGCAGCGTCTGCTACATTTGGAATAACAGCAGGACGCTCAAAATCTTGCAGACGAGCTTTGAGATAAAAGCTCATATCTTCTTCTTTTACATAGCCTCGATTATAAAGAATATTCACAAGCAAAGATGATACAGCTAAATTTTTACTAATTTTCTGTATTTCTTCTCTTACTGCTGGTAATTGCTCTTGTTCTGTTCTTAACTGCCATTTACAATTCATTATATTCCTTTTCTGTATCACATTTATTACTAACAAAAAAGGAAACCTTGGTTTCCTTTTTATAAGATTTTTTTAAGCTTTTTTTGTATCATCTTTTTCTAAAAAGGCTAAAAATTGTTTCGCCTCTGTATGTGAAGGAGATATTGCTAAGGTTTTATTTAAATAATCTTTCGTGCTTGCTTTATCTTGTAGCCCATAATGTACACGTGCTATATTATATAAAAGATTCTCATCTTTTTCTTTACTTAACTCATCTGCACGCATGTAATATTCTAATGCCTCAGTATATAATTTATTTTGACGCAAACTTATTCCAAATTTATTAAATAAATGCTTATGCACATCATCAAATGCTGCATCAAGTATCACTATTCTTTCAAATATATCTTTTGCTTTCTGTGTTTCGCCTCTTTCTAAAAAAATAAATCCGAGCCCAAAATTTGCTCGCACGTGTGTTTCATCTAACTCTAGCGCTGATTCAAATTCAAATTCTGCACTATAAAGAGCTCCACTTTCACGCAATTCTTCGCCCCGACTTACAGCTTCTTCTAATTCTTTCATTTTAGGAAAAACTTTCTGCACGTACATTTCTGGCTCGGGCGAATAGTTTTCAAAAAATTCATCATCTTTCACTTCACGTGGTGGGCCTACTGGCACATTTCGAGAGTTAATCATTTGAAGATGATATGTACCTTTTTCTACTTCTTGTGCAAAATTATAGATTTTTTGAATCTTTTTACGCTGTGTTGTTCCTGTTCCTACTTTACTTATTACTTGAGCAGAAAATACACCGTGTATAAGATCATATCCTTCATTATCAGTACTCATTTAATTCATTCCTCTCATATTATTCTTGCTCGATAATTTATTCTAATTCTTTATAAATATTATCTAATGCGAATATGACATTATCTGCTTTTGTTAAAGGTCTTCCAATAACCATATAATCCGCACAAAGCTTCTTTGCCTCTGACACAGTAACTATTCGTTTCTGATCATTAACATTCGCACCTTGTGGACGTATTCCTGGGCAGAGACATAAAAAATCTTTGCTCGTTTTTTCTTTAATTAATGGAACTTCTAGTGCAGAACAAACTACCCCATCTAGTCCCCATTTATGAGTATTTTCTGCTAAACTTACCACCAACTCTTTTGTATCCTCTTTTATAGAAAAAGGGAAATCTATTTTCTCCATACTTGTGAGTACAGTAACAGCTAAAATAAGTGCATCATTTCTTTTAGCATCTTCTCTGCCAAGTAAAGCAGCGTTTGCCATGGCTTCTCCCCCTAGGGAGTGAATATTTATCATATCCGCACCTGCTCGTAAAATGGAACGAACTGCACCTCGTACGGTATTTGGAATATCAAAAAATTTTAAATCTACAAATATTTTAAATCCCATTTTATGTAAATCTGATATAATTTTAGGCCCTTCTGCGCTATATAATTCTAAGCCCACCTTCACCCAAGAAACTCGGTCTTGCAATTTTTCGCAAAATAAAAGAGTTTCTTCTTTTGAACCAAAATCTAATGCTACTACTAGTTTAGGCATTTTACTTACCCCACCTGTCTATTTGCTCTTGCCACATTTGTTTATTAAATTTCACTGAAGATTTTGCTGCCTTATATATGTCAGATAAACCCTCATATGCTTTCTTTAGATCATTGTTTACTAAAATATATGAAAATTCAAGCGCTTTTTTTATTTCTTCTTCCGCGTTTTCTAAACGGTGTAATATGGACTCTTCGCTGTCTGTTTTGCGCTGATAAAGGCGTGTTGCTAGCTCTTCTTTGCTTGGTGGAAGAATGAAAATATAGAGCGCATTTGGATAGTGTTTTCGCAGAAGCTCTGCACCTTGTATGTCTATATCAAACAAAACATCCTTTCCAGCTGTCAATAATTCACTTACCTGCTCTTTAGATGTTCCATAATAATTGCCATGAACTTCTGCACTTTCAGCAAAAAAATCTGCCGCTCGTAAAGATAAAAAATCTTCTTTCGACACAAAAAAGTACTCACGCCCATGCTGTTCGCCGTACCGTGCGGCTCTTGTTGTGTATGATATTGAAAATGATATTTCTGGAAAATCTTTCAATAAAAAATTTATAAGTGTGCTTTTACCAGCTCCTGAAGGGGCACAAATTATAATTACTAAACCACTACGAACACACATATTATTCCCATTCCATTAGTTTTTATTAAAAAATTACTCATAAAATTGCACTGTCACTTTTACGCAATATTTTGTATTTGCTCACGAAAACGCTCGAGCTCTGCCTTAAAATCTACTGCTAAGCGACTTATTTCTATATCTTGCGATTTATTATTGCATGTGTTTATCTCTCTATACACCTCTTGCACTAAAAAATCTAGCCGTTTCCCATTGTTCCCTTCACTTTGTAGAATATCAAGCAAACGTGCAAGATGCGAGTCTAATCTTGTGAGTTCTTCTGATACATCTAAACGATCAGTTAAAATTGCTACCTCTTGGAGAATTCGCTCTGGAGATAAATCTATCTGCCCTATTAAGTCTTTAATTCGCTCTTCTAAATTTTCTTTTTTTGTTGCTAGTATTTGAGGTAATCTTTCACCAATAGCCTTACGATAAGCTATTAATGTATGCACTCGCTGTGTTAAATCTTTCTCGATATTTGCACCTTCTAAGCTTGTTGATTCTTCCCAGTTTTTTAGCGCAAGCACAAGCCCCTCTGTTAGATTCTTTTGCAATTCTTTTGATGAAGCGCTTTCTTTATCTTTCCACAAAAAGCTCATACCTAAAAATCTGTTATAATCTGGCACGAAAGTATGCCCTCGTTTTTGCGCAAATTTCTCCATTTCTTCCACTAAAATATCTGCTTGTAGCTCATTGAAACTTATAGACTGCAATTCTGCTGAAAGTAACTCTACATGTAAATTTATTTCTACCCGTCCACGTTTGCCAACAACACGAACTTCTTTTTCCCACTCGGACTCTAAGCTACGAAGATAAAATGGAACTCGCCATTTTACATCTAAAAATTTTCCGTTGACACTTTTTATTTCCCAAACTTGTGCCCATTCGGAATTTGACTCTTCAAATTTACCGTAACCTGTCATACTTTGTAGCATTATTACCTCGATATATTACTTTTCTTATTTCTTATTTCTTATCTTTTATATTTACACAGATACTAATAATCTTCATCATTTATTTGCTCGTGAAATTTTTTCGAAGCTCTTTTTATTATGCTGATATTTCTTTTTATTTTATCTTGATGGTTCGCAAATTATTTTATTTTCTTCAACTCTCTGTGGTTTTGCAAAAATAAGCTCTTTTGGTCTATGATTTCCGCTTACTATACAGGTAGTATAATATTCACTCACACCTTTGCCTTCAGTATTTTGAATTAACACTGCTAGCTGTTCTTGCTTTGTGAGTTTTTTTAAAAATTCTTGCTGCTTTTTTTCTATTATCGCACGCAGTATCTTTGCACGTTCTTTTCTTACTACTACCGGCAATTGTTCTGTATATTCTGCTGCTTTTGTTTGCGGGCGCTCTGAATACGGGAAAATATGCCCGTAAGTTAACGGCAAGTTTTCTATATACGTCTTTGTTTTTAAAAAAGATTCTTCACTCTCGCCAGAAAAACCTGTTATAAAGTCTGCACCAAGTGCATAGAGCGACCAAATATTTGATAAAGATTTAAGAAAATCATCTACACTTTTAAGTGAATAATGTCCTCTACCCATACGATTTAGAATGAATTCATCGCCACTTTGCAATGATATATGTAAATGCGGAACAAATAACGTGCTTTGAGAAAAAAACTTGAGTGCTTCTTCTCCTAACTGGCTTGGATCTAAGGAACTTATGCGAAAACGGATCTGATTTTTTTTGCTTGAAAATTTTTCTTCGATACTTTCAAGTAAATTCCAAAAATTTCTTTTTTCTGCAAAATCTTTCCCAAATAATCGCAGATTTATTCCACTGAGTATTATCTCGTGAAAACCAGCATCTATTAATCGTTCTATTTCTTTTAATATATCTGATTCTTGCCGACTGACACTTGCTCCTCGTGTATACGGAACAATACAGTATGTGCAAAAATGCGAGCAACCATCTTGTATTTTTACCACTGCCCGAGTGCGATTATAGTCTGAAAGTTGGAAAAGAGGAAAGTGTAAATCTGTTCCTATTTTTTTGTCTTCTTCTCGCAAAAGAGCGTGTTTAAAAGAAGAAATATTTTGTTCTGAGAGTGCTAAAAGTTGTTCTTTATTACTTTGCGCTATAACAGATTCAACGCCTGCCAAATCTTTTAATTCTTCTGCAAATAACTGTGCGGCACAACCTGTTATGTATATTTTAGCAAGGGCATTTTTTTTATGTATTCTGCGAACAAGAGCGTGTAGTTCTGTAACAGTCTCACTTGTTACAGCGCAAGAATTAACAAGTATAAAATCTGCATTTTCTACTTGTTTTTCTTCACTCAAACCAGATTTTTCCCACTGCTCTTTGAGCGCTTGGCTTTCATACTGATTAATTTTGCAACCCATTGTTACAATATAAAATTTCATATAAATTCCTTACAAACCATGTATTATTTATTCACTTCTGCTGATACAATTCGCATTTTTGTTCATTTTTTTATTTATTTTACACATAAGTTTTTAATCATCTTTGCGCTATTGTTTAACTATCTTTTTGATAAGCTTTAACTATTTTTGCACTATTCTTAGGCATTTTTGTATAATTCTTAGCTACTTTTGCGCTATTCTTAGGCATTTTTACACGAATTCTATTCTTATTCTCTCGTTTAATTTATAATATAAGAATATTTTATAATTTGAGCATATTTTATTTTGTAAATAAAAAGATAACAGTCTATTTATTCTCACATTAACCTATTTATCTTCATATTTACCTATTTATCTTCATATTTGCTACTTGCTCTTACACCAAGCTATGTATTATTAGCCTATTTATTCTCGCAAATAATACCACCTGCGAGTAAAATGCCATCGTCTGTATACACAGCACCTATCTGCCCAGGAGTTGGGGTGGTGTGACTTTCTTGACAAGAAAACATCAGCTTTGAGTCTGCTATTTCCTCATGAAACGCAGGCTTTGCATGCTCTCTAAAACGAGTTTGCAAATATACTTCTAAAGGCCACATTTCCCGTTCTACAAAATAGTTCATGTTCTCAAGGGTGCAGGTATCACTTGGTAGTTCATCTTTTGTGCCGACTATTAAGCGCTGATTAATGCAGTCTTTATCGAGCACAAAAAGTGGTTCTGACCACGAGATATTTAAACCTTTTCTTTGCCCCTGTGTATAGTTCCAAAGCCCTAGATGTCTACCTATTACTTTTCCGTCTGATAAAATAACATCTCCAGCACTTGGTAAAAAATCTGCATTTTCTCGCAAATAACGTCGATAGTCATCATCTGGTATAAAGCAAATTTCTTGGCTTTCTTTTGTAACTGGCGCTAATATATTTCTGTTTTGCAATTCTTTGCGAACATTTTCTTTTGTCAATTCTGCTAGTGGAAAACACACTTTTGCTAAATTTTCTTTCGGCACGAGCGATAAAAAATAACTCTGATCTTTTGTTCTATCTTTTGCACGTTGTAGCACTGTTGCATATTCTGCATGCTCTATACGCTGAACATAATGCCCTGTTGCAAGATGTTCTATGCCTAGACTTTTTGCCTCAGATAAAAAAACTCCAAATTTTATATCTCTATTACAAATAGCACATGGATTTGGAGTATCGCCCTTACAATAGGATTCTATAAACGGTATTGTTACTTGTTTTTTGAAAGTTTCTCGAAAATCTTTTATGATACAGGGCAGTGAAAATTCTGCACAGAGTTTTTCTATTTTATCTATATTATTTTGTATCTCACTCGTTATTTCTGGAAGGAAAATACCATGTAGCGCTGTTACTTTATAGCCCTGCTCTTGCAAAAGAATAAGACTCAGTAAGCTATCTACCCCTCCGCTTATGGCTACTAGTATAGATTTATTATCCATTCAATCTTTCCCGCATACTTTACTTTAACTATAATACGATAAAATTCTTAGCACGTTTCATAGTAGAAAACCTAAGAATCAAATAAAACTTTAAATGTTATAATTATAATGAGCTACAATAAGTTTACACTATACAAGCTATCTTGCAGTACGACATATTCTTGAACATACACGAGGCTTTACTGTATCTAACATGTCCGCAACACTTACAATATTCTGTAATAAATATTCCTATTATAAAAA
>CAMQUX010000079.1 GCA_947037905.1 uncultured Desulfovibrionaceae bacterium
ATATATATTAAAAATACATCTTTTTTCTTCCATTTTTTATTAGTTTAATCTATTAATATTTATATACGTGTATTTATTGTGAGTATAATATCAATATAAATTTATAATATTGATATTCAAAATATAACAATCTATTAATATCAAAAGAGCCTATATGAAAAACATTCATAATTACGACTACAAACAACTACTCACAGCACTTGTGGACCACCGCAAACTTCAAAAATTAACTCAAGTTCAAGTTGCTGAGCATCTGCATAAACCGCAATCGTACATCTCAAAAATTGAACAAGGTGAACGTAGAATTGATATTTTAGAGTTTGTAAAACTATGCAATGCAATCAATGCATCACCGTGTTTTTTACTCGAAAAAATGGACCCCATTATTAGTCAAGAAAAATTAACCATGAAAGAAATAGCGTAGCTTTTGTGGATAGAAGATACTGGCTGGCAAATATTAGCTCAAAATATATTCATTAGATATGAACTAATATTAGGTATCCTTTTAGATAATAATATGCATCATAGATACTTCTTCATTGCAAAATTATTCTTTATTTAAGAAATTATTATTTTAAAAAGGCAGCTTAAAAAATATATAAGATAATTCTTTTCTTTTGATTTAGAATATTCACTATTTTTAAGAATAAAATAATCAAGAATACTTTTGCGCAAAATATACTACTATACTATTGACAATAAAAAACTATCCGTAAAATTTACGGATAGTTTTTTATTGTCAATTCTTTTAACTGTATTCTCTCTATTTCTTTGGTAACCAGCTCATCATTGAGCGAAGTCTTTCGCCAACTTCTTCTATTCTATGCTCTCTATTTAAACGGCGTGTTGCATGGAAATGTGCACCACCTGATTTATTTTCTAAAATAAAGTCACGTGCAAAACTACCATTTTGAATTTCTTTTAACACTTCTCGCATGGTTGCACGAGTTTCTTCTGTTATTATACGATTACCAACTTTATAATCGCCATACTCTGCTGTATCACTTACAGAATAACGCATGCGACCAAGTCCGCCCTCATACATTAAATCTACAATAAGTTTTAGCTCATGCAAGCATTCAAAATATGCGATTTCTGGCTGATAACCTGCATCAACTAATGTATCAAAACCTGCTTTCACAAGCTCAGAAACACCGCCACATAGAACTGCTTGTTCACCAAATAAATCGGTTTCTGTTTCTTCTCTAAAATCAGTCTCAATAACACCTGAACGTGTTGCGCCAATACCTTTTGCATACGCTAAAGCAATTTCTAAAGCCTTTCCTGATGCATTTTGCTCTACTGCAACAAGTGCAGGAACTGCTCCACCTTCTGTGTATGTGCGACGTACCAAATGACCTGGTCCTTTTGGTGCGATCATAACAACATCAACGTCCTTTGGAGGAACTATTTGACCGAAATGAATATTAAAACCATGGCCGAATGCTAAAATTTTTCCTTTTGTTAAACTTGGAAGAATATCTTCTCTGTAAACATCTGCTTGCACTTGGTCTGGTAAAAGAATCATTATAAAATCGCTCTTTTCAGCTGCTTCTTTAGCGCTAACAGGAGTAAATCCATGTTCTTTCGCTAAATCATAGTTAGCACCACCTGGACGCTGACCAACTATTACATTGATTCCAGAATCTCTTAAATTCTGCGCATGTGCATGCCCTTGACTACCATAACCAATAATCGCTACGGTTTTTCCTTTTAATAAAGACATATCAGCATCTTTGTCATAATAAACTTTCATAAATTAAATCTCCTCTTTGTTATACTTTGTCTGCTTGTATAGAACGTTTGAGTGCACAAACACCTGAACGAACAAGTTCTTTTACGCCAAATTTTTCCATTAGTTTTATAAGCGCATCTAATTTTTCGCCAGTGCCTGTAACTTCGATTGATAGCTCATCAACACTTACATCTACAACCTTACAGCGAAAAATATCCACTATCCTAAGTATCTCTGCACGATTTTCATCGCCTGCCTGCACCTTTAAGAGTACTAGCTCTCTTTCCACTGCTGTTACTGCTGTTATATCCACTACCTTAATAACTGTTACAAGCTTTCGTAACTGTTTAATTATTTGCTCTATTATCTGCTCATCACCTCGTGTTGTGATGGTCATATGCGAGACTTGTGCCTCGAGTGTTGGTGCTACATTTAATGATGTGATATTAAAACCACGCCCGCTAAAAAGTGCGGATACACGGGAAAGAACTCCTGGTTCATCTTCTACTAATACCGATAATACATGTCTCATTTTTTCCTCTCTTATCTATATTAATAGCATTTCAGTCAATGCTTTTCCTGGAGGAACCATTGGGTAGACATTTTCATGCGGACATATTTGCACGTCAATAATCGCAGCTCGTGGATCATCTAACGCTTTTTGTAAAGTTTCCCTAAGGGCAGATTTTTCTGTAATTCGGTACCCGCCAGCACCATAAGCTTCTGCTAATTTCACAAAATCTGGTTGCGATTCGGCAATATTTGTCTGACTGTAATTTTTTTTATAAAAAAGCTCTTGCCACTGTCTGACCATACCAAGCACGCCATTATTTAAGATAAGGATTTTAACAGGCAATTTATACGCCATAAGTGTTCCAAGTTCTTGAATATTCATTTGAATAGACCCGTCCCCTGCAACGTTTACAACTAAACGATTAGGAAAAGCTTTTTGCGCGCCCATTGCAGCAGGAAGCCCGTAACCCATTGTACCAAGCCCACCTGAAGTTAAAAAATGACGAGGATGAAAGAACTGCAAAAATTGTGCTGCCCACATCTGATTTTGACCAACTTCTGTTGCTATTATTGTATCTTCTGGAATAAGTTTTTGTAGTTCTTCTAAAACATACTGTGGTTTTATAATCTTTTCATCATCTATATATTTAAAAGGATGTTCTTTTTTCCAACTTACTGTATCTTGCAACCATTCATTTTGTTTTTCTTCCCAGCAAATATCTTTATTATTTTCTGCTTCTTTCTTAATCGCCTGCAAAGCTTCTTTGCAATCTGCAACTACAGGAATAGACACTGTTACATTTTTTTGTATTGAGGTTGGGTCAATATCAACATGAATGATTTTTGCCTGTGGCGCAAAAGCACTTATTTTTCCTGTAACTCTATCATCAAAGCGTGCACCAACTGCCACAATAACATCTGCTGTGCTCACCGCTGTGTTTGCGGCAAAGGTTCCATGCATACCAAGCATGCCAAGCCAAAGCGGTTTATGTGTAGGATATGCACCAAGCCCCATAAGAGTGGCGGTTACTGGAATATGGCAATTATCTATAAGCCAAGAAAGCTCTTCTGTTGCATTAGAAGTGATAACACCACCGCCCACATAAAAAAGAGGACGTTTTGCTTTGCTCAGTTCTTTAAAAGCACGACGAATTTGCCCTGGATGTGGCGTATAAGTAGGATTATAACTGCGCATTTTAACGGGTGTTGTGATAGGTTTATACTGTGTTTTTGCAGCAAGTATATCTTTAGGAATATCCACAAGAACTGGCCCTGGGCGCCCTGTTCTCGCCAAATAAAAAGCTTTTTGTAAGGTACTTGCTAGATCGTTTATATCTCGCACGAGATAATTATGTTTTGTGCACGAGCGAGTAATACCTATTATATCTACCTCTTGAAACGCATCGTTACCAATAAGTGGCATAGGCACTTGCCCTGTTATAACCACAAGAGGAATTGAATCCATATAAGCTGTTGCGATACCTGTTACAGTATTTGTAGCACCAGGGCCTGATGTTACTAAACTTACACCAACTTTACCTGTTGCTCTTGCGTAGCCATCTGCAGCATGAACGGCTGCTTGTTCGTGGCGAACGAGTATATGTTCGATTGGATACTGAGGGAGAGCGTGATAAATATCTATTACCGCTCCACCAGGATAACCAAAAATTACGTCAACTTTTTCCTGTCCTAGGCACTCAAAAAGTATCTCTGCTCCCATTAATTGCATAATGCTCTCCTTCTATATCTCAAGACTACAGTGCATGGGATAAAATACCTTCTTTAATAAAAACTATATTGAAATAAATATTTTTTTTGAAACTATATTAAATCATTAAATCTATTATAACTTGCCCAATCATTGCTTTAGATATTTGCGCGCTCAGTATAAGAAGCACTGGAGACAAATCTATTCCTCCAATAACGATAAAAGGAATCGCACGGCGAATTTTATTAAGCACAGGCTCTGTTGCACGGTATAAGAAACGTACTATTGGATTATATGGATTAGGTTGCACCCATGATATTAGGGCTGAAGCAACTACTATAATCACATATATTGAAAGAGCAGTTTGTAAAAAACGTAATAAATAGACGACTATTATCATAAAATATTCCATAAAATCTCCATTATCTCTTACTTATCATTAAAGCGAACTTTTACTCTACAAAAAAAAAAAATTACTTTCAAGCACTAACTCGCTGAAATAAACATTTATCAAGCAAAAAAAATCACAGTTTATTGGCAAACTCTTTCTAAAAATTGTTTGTATAAAAAAAGTTGAAATAAAAAAATAAGAGCCTAGAGTGTGTACTCTATAGCTCTTATTTTTTAACCTATTTATAATTATAACTATCTTATTTATACTGTTTGACTTAATACTTTCAAATTTTTCTTTAAATGTCTTATATTTAAAGAATTTTTTGTTTATCTTCCGTATAATCTTATTTTAATAAAAATATCCATATAAAATGTTTACGCCTAAGTAAAATATATTAGCCTAACTAAAACATATTAGACTAGCTAAAAGATCTTAGACTAAAAAAAGATTATTTTTTATTTACTCAGCAGAAAGTAAGGCAATAAATTCTGTGTAGTCTCGCAAATTATAATTTGCATCTAACTTATCATTATTAAAAGACCAAAAATGAACGCCAGAATTTTTTGCTGTGAGCTCATCGGTATAGGAATCGCCTATATATAAAACATCTTGTGCTGTGCATTTCCAATCTTCTAAAATGGCAAATATTCCATCTGCTGCTGGTTTTGGATTTGCCACATTACAAGTTGTCATCATAGGATTAAAATTTCCAAATAATGTAACATGTTTAAGCACTATTTCTAAAGAGTCGCCTCTGCTTGTGTTAATAGCTAAAAGTTTCTTTTTTTCTTTTAAAATTGCAATACATTCATGCACTTGCGGCATGGCTGTTAAATACGGTAAGGCTCTACTGTAATCAAAGTTATCTTTAAACTTTAAAGCTTCTTCTAATTTATCTGCTGGTAAAATATGTGCTAACGCATCAGTCACATGTGTTCTATGTACATATTCTGATTCATCTGCTGTAAGAGCTTCGCAGCCAAAATATTCTTTCACGTAATTATAGAAAAAATCATTGGCAGCTAAAGAGTCCACAAGCACCCCGTCGCAGTCAAATATAATACCACACACTTTATTTAAAACTTCTTTTGGATCACTTTTTTTTAACACTAACCTAGCCCTCTACTTTATGAAGCAGATAAAAAGTAAGCTCTGCTTGTGAGTCTTTAATACCAAGCATGTGCGCTTTTAAAATTATTTGCGTGTACTCGTTTGTTTCTTTATTTTTTACTCCGTGCTCGTTTGCAAGCTCGAGTAAATCTTTTTTTGTTTCTATATCTGTTAGTACAAATTTTGTATCTGCTGGCAAAAATAATAACTCAGCCTGTAAAATTTTCTCCCATGATATTTTTTTCTGGTTTTCTAATAAGCTTTTCATATTTTCTGATGCGCTTGAAAAATTTACTATATTATCTTCTTTTGATAGCTCTAAAAAATCTGAAAAATCTTTCTCTAGGTTCGCTAAATTTTCATTTGTAGTTTTTGCACCTTGCAAACACACCTCTTGCTCCCTCGCTAAAAGGAGTTGCAACTGTGCTACAAAAAGATAATCTTTTTTATCTATACTATTTTCACCCTTAGTATTTTTATCTCTAGTATTATTAGTACTATTCTCGCCTACACCGTTTTTATCCTCTGTGTTCTTGCCCGTGCTATTCTCGCCTATCTCATTCTTATTCGTAGTATTTTTACTTGTGCTATTTTCATCTAAGCCACAAAGTATCTTATAAAGAGAATCTAAATCTTCTCCTTTATTAAATACTTTTTGGGTCGCAACAAGGCTACTTAATATATCCATTGGATGATTAAATTGTTCTGCATAGGCAGATATTTCTGCTATAAGTTTTCGTGCAATTTCAGGCTCAATAGGGAGATTTTCTGCTCGGTAACATGCAGTATTTGTATTATTATCGTAACCCACATCGAAAAAAAAGACTTGCTCGTCTAAGAAAATTGATGTTTGTTCGCTCATTGTTAGTAAAAAAGGAAAATGTAAAAACATAAGATACTCCAGTAATTTTCTCTTTAAAATAATGCTTATTATAGTAAAGTTGCTTGACCTCTTAGCATTGTAAGGGTACATATCTAAAAAGATACAATACGGAGGTTTATTATGTTCGGATTAGGCATGACAGAAATTTTAATTATTATTGCAATAGTTGCCCTTATCTTTGGTTCTAAAAAACTTCCTGAAATTGGAAAAGGGCTTGGACAAGCTCTACAGAATTTCAAAAAAGCATC
>CAMQUX010000080.1 GCA_947037905.1 uncultured Desulfovibrionaceae bacterium
AGGTATTAATTATTAATTAATACCTTTCCTTCCTTTCTTCCTTCTTTTCTTTCTTCCATTCCTATGGCGTTTTAGAAAAGAAAATACATGCTTAATTGTAAATCTTTAGAAAACAACTCATTATGATTTCCTTAAATTTTTATTATATGTTCCAAGATTTTTTTTTTAATGATTTTTAAAAATTAACAGCAATATTTTCCAAACACATTCAAAAAAATAGAACTAATTTTCTAATAAAACAATGCTTGCTATATGGCTATTTTTATCAAATATTCCATTTAGCAAGCACTATTATAATGTACCTTTTAAAGTACTATAAGATTCAATTTTAATCTATTTTATTGAAGGTATTTTAGAATTCAACACCAACACTTAATGAACCACCATAACCACCATCTAATGCGTATTCTCCAGCAGCATCAAGGGATACCATATTTAAAATACGTACGCCTGCACCAAGTGATACAATATCAGATTCAAGATTGCTTATATCGTAAGCATATCCACCTCTTATGGAGAATAGGCTTGTTTTATTACCAAATTCTATACCTGTTCGAACAAATTGTCCTAATTGTATATCTCTACCAACGTCCCATCCTTTAAGAGTATCTACGTTTACTTCTACAAGTAAAGAACCTAAACGAACTCCAGCTCCAACTGTTAACTGTGGACGCATTTTTACAATACCAAATTCTGATTGAGTTTCAGAAATTTGAAAATCATAAGGAATAAGGTTTGTTCCTGATACGCCAAGAAATACAGTTTTAAAGAGAGGAATCTGTGCTCCTACATCTACGTTAAATGCAAAGTGATTTTTTGGATCTAAAAAAATATTATCTGAATCACTGGAAGCGATATTAACACTTCTTGCTCCTGTTACTGCAAGTTGAACTTTAGGTTTTACACCCCAGTTTATACCTAGAAAGTTTGTAGCAAAATTAACACCAAGCTCTGATAAACTAAAGCCTGATAGATGATTTTTAGACTCTAAAGTTCCAATATTTGCCTCTGTAAAACCTGCTACAAGTTTAGCAAAGTCACCGTCAGCAACAGTTGTTTTACCAAAAATTTGTGTGTTATTAGAAAGTGTAACTGCCACAGAAAGCTTTTCAGAAGGGAAAAGAACAGTTATACCTCCGCCAAGACTATCAGAATAGTATTTACCACTATTCTTTTGTATTTCTCTTAATGATTTTTGTGCATTAGCTAGGTCAAGGTTATCATTGTCTAAAAACGCATCAAATCTTTCAATGTTATCATAAATATTTCCTGTATCCAGTAGAAAAGTTCCAATATTTGCAGAAATATGAAATTTATCATCTTTACTTACGGCAGCACCTAATGCTGGGTTTAAAAAAGTATCTGAGTAGGTTCCTGCTGCGACTCCTGCTCCTGACAAAGCTCTTGTTCGCGCATCATAACTAGTGGTTCTAGCATGCGCTAAGCTTGTAATATTAGCTATACTTAATAAGCATATTACAAAAATTAATTTTTTCATCTTATCATCCTTATATTATAAATTATCCAATACTATCTTATAAAATTTTATATATCTAAAGACAAGATATTATATCATTATTATAAATTTACCTTTATTCAGTATTATTTTGTTACAGGAAATAATATTTACTATATTTTACTATTAAAATAAGAAGATTAGGGATACTTGCCTAAATTTTCGAAACACCCTATTACTATATTTCTATTTTTTATATTGAGCGACTATTTTTTCTATATTAAGGAGTTTACTGTGTTAAAAAAGGCATCTATCTTTAGAAAATGTATAGTAGCAATGCGTTGTAATATTTTTTTAACACTTTTTACTATAATAAGTACTCTACTTATTTTTTATGGAAATTATTTTGATTTTTTGGGCCTAAGCACATTTTCATTAAAAGACTTTTTTAAATTAAGTTTAAGTCTACTCGCTACTATATTAGGAGTTATTTTTGTTTTACTTGAGGTGCACGAAAAAAGAGCAATGTTTTTTGTTGGAATTATAAGCTCAGCATGTTCTTTAATTTATCTTGTTTTTTGGTCACCTTTATTATGGGATATTGCTATTAAATTTGTATATATATTTTTAAGCTTCTACGGTCTATATTACTGGAAAAATCCTCATAAAAGAACCAAAAATAAACAAAAGCACCTTATTACAAGAACACTCTCTTTCAATGAAAAATTTTTATATCTTGTAATTGCTATTTTAGGGATTACTATTTTATCTTATGTTGGGATTTTTTTTGGAAAATATAACTCATCCTTACAAGCTGTTTCTGATGCTGTGACTACAGTACTTTCTATATTGGGACAGTGGTTTATGTCTCGAAAATATTTAGAGATGTGGTATATGTGGATTTTTGTAAATGCTATAAGTATTCCTTTATATCTAAGTATTTCTTCTTATACGTATGTTATGCTCTACTGTAGTTTTTTATTTATTTCTTTTTATGGACTATACAAATGGAAGAAAAATATGCTTTTAAGTACTAAGTAATATTTAAATTAGTAGAAAGATTAGATCCTATTATTACAATATAGGATTTTTTTAACTATTTGAAAATTTAGCAGATGTTTGTAGAATATACGCAGTTAAAAAGTAAAGGCAGTATTCACTCCACCACCTAAACCGCCATCTAGTGCGTATTGAAAAGAAAAATCTAAACGAAATTTACTAAAGAAAGTTAAACCAAGACCAACAGATGCGATATCAGAAGTTTGACCACTTAAATCATATGCATAACCTATGCGAAATGAGGTCATTTGTTTATTGCCACCAAATTCCATACCAGCACGTAAAAATTGTCCTAAATTAATATCCTTACCTATTTGCCACCCTTCAAGTAGATCTACATTCACCTCTGTAAGAAAATTTTCACTTTTGTATGCTATACCTGCTACAACTTGAGGCTTTATTTGGAAAAAAGAGCTATTGCCTATTGGAATATTATAAGCAACTAAGTTTGTGCCAGATAATCCTAATTGCAAGTATTTGAATAACTCAACTTGTACGCCTAAATCGACATTGAAATTAAAATGATTTAATAATTCTGTTCCACTTTTAGTGCTTGATGTGCCTAAAATATTTACATCGAAAAAATCTCCAATGGAAAAATCATTCAGAGCAAAAGTTTCAGAAAAACCATTTATTAGTTGACCTTTTGGGCGAACCCCTACAGCGAATGGTCCAAATTTTGTAGATAAATTTACACCAAATTCTGTTAAAACAGCTCCAAAATATGAACCGCTACTTGTAAGATCTGAGCTCTTAGGAAAATTACTTTCTGTTGCATTTTTAAGCAAGTTCAAATCATTTTGAGTTATATTAAATGATGTTGAAGTTATGAGCTGTGAAGTAAACACAACAGCGGTACTCACGTATTTGTTTGGAAAAGCTAGTGTTATATTAGTTCCACCAATTAATAAAAATGGGGCAGGAGCTTCTGCAAAAAAGTTTAGAACATCATAAGCATCATTTATGTTTTTTTCGGAAAAAGCTTTATTAAACTGTTGTGTTTTTGTTAGATTATCTTCAGAGTCAAGAATATTCACTCCCGCGGCTATTGAGATATGAAAATCATCTGTTTCACTATAAATGGAACCTAAAGCTGGATTCATAAAAGAATCGTAAAAAGATCCTCCAGCAACCCCTGTACCACCTAAAGATTGAGTACGTGTATTAAAAGATTGGGCAGCGTGGCTGATATTAGTTGAAACAAAAAGCAATATTATAAGTAAAAGTAATTTCTTCATATCAATTTTTCTCGATCGTAAATATAATGTAATTAATACTGTATCTTATAGTAATACTATTCAAAATACTCTTTAGTTCAAAATTATAGAACAAAAATAATAGGTTAAATATACTCTATATACAGTAAAAAAATTATAATATTTTAGTAGTTAACAAGAGTAAAATAATTCTCAATTTAAAAAAGTCAATATATTAAAAAGCACAACTAAGACTAAGTGCAAGTCCAACTCCGCCATCTATCGCATACTGGAGAGAAGTGCTTGTTTTTACTGGTCCAAATTCAATTATAGCACCTAGTGATGCTATATCACTTTCATTGTTGCTGATATCGTAAGCGTATCCTAATTGAACAGAAAATTTATTATCAATTGCAACAAATTCTAGACCTGTACGCAAGAATTGCCCAAATTCATGATAATGCTCTGTGCCTTTTGATATTTCCCACCCTGGTAAAATATCGCCATTTATTTCAAAGGTGAAAAAGCTATAACTAAAAGCAAGCCCGGCTGTATACTGTGGTTTTATGTCTAAACTACCAAATTCAGATGATATCCAATAAGAATTAGAAATGATATTTGTTGCAGCGAAACCAATATGAAAGATTTCTCCAACAGTGTACTGAACACCTGCATCGAGATTAAAGTTAACAACAGCGTCATTATTAGAAAAATTGTATTTTGTTGACTGAGTTAGATTGAAGTTTCCCCCTTGAGCAAGAACAAACTGTGCTTTTGGAGTAAAACCTACTCTAAAAGAACCAAATTTTGCAGCAAGATTAAGACCAGTTTCACTTAGTCCTACTCGTTGTATCTCTACTTGAGCTAATAATTTTGAAAGTTTTTCATCAAAAGGTAATGGTTCGTTTGTAGCAGGGATTCTACTTTCTAAAACTTCTCTATCGTGATATCTATAACTAGTACCATCTGGGCTGATTATTATATCTTGTATTTTTTTTAGAAGGTTAGTCGAACCTATCTCAAGCATAGAAGTATTTGCAATTAAAGATATCCCTATAATATCTTTAATAGAGACACCAATAACAGCATTGACTCCCCCTTTGTGGATATAAGATGTATTTTGACTTAATCTATCTGTATCAAGAATATCAAACATGGTTTCCCAATCTTTATTTTTGATAGCTTTATGATAGAGGTTCATATTTTCATACATTCTTTCTGGGTCTACTGTTGAAATTCCTGCTGAGATGCCCCCTGAAATGCCTATATAGCTTTCATCTTCTTCGTATTCTTCATTTTCAAAAAAAGCACCTATTGCAGGATTTGTGAGCACATCATAATACCTTCCTCCTGCTACACCAGTACCACCAAGACCAAGTGTACGTGCGTTTACAGTCTGAGTAGCGTGGACAGTACTTGTAAAGGCAATTACTAAAAAGAAGGAGAAGAACAAATTTGAGATTTTTTTCATAAGAAACTCTTTAATTTTCTATTTATAGTTGATAATTTGTTTAATTATTATTAAACTAGCATTAAATTTAAGTATTATTTTTCATAGTAACCATTTATTCTAATACGATAATATTCTTTAAAAGCTATTAATGAGACTATCAGTTACTAAATCTATTTTTAATGAGCAATTTTTCCAGATAGTCTTCAAACATTCATTTATTTATTCTCGTTTTTGAGATATAGAAGCGCTAAAGACATAGCATTTCTATAAAATCTGCAAAATTTTTGAATTTATTTATTTAAATTTTATAAAAATACCTTTTATTGCAGGGAATTACTGCTATTTTTATTATTGTTTCATACCGTTCACGGTAAAAAATGCCTACCGCTAAATAATTGCAAGAATTACACCATAAGGTATTCTTCTTTTTTAGAATATAATACATTTTTTATTAGTCGGCAAGCATTTACAAAAAAAAAACAAAAATAATACGTACTTATATTTTTTTTGTTTTTTTATTTTATATTTTTTTAAATAAAAGTATTCAATACTTTTATATTTTTTATCATTGTAAGTAAAAAATAAAGGAATTTATTTCCTTAAATATTTTAACTTTGCTATTCTATATTATAATATTTTACTATATAGCTAAATTAAGACTAAGAGAGCCACCGAATCCACCTTCAAATGAATACATACCAGCTAAACTAAAACCTAGTTTAACGCTCGACATATACCCAAAACCTGCAGTCCATACATCTGAGCGAACTTCATTCACATCTCGAATAAATCCGATACGTATTGCTCCAAATTTATCTTCTTTTCCAAACTCAACCCCTGCTCGAAAATATCGAGATTTAGCTATATTTTGCCCTACTCCCCAATCATCAAATAAATCATATTCGATTTCTGCTAGTAGATATGGTTCAAGCGTGAAAGCTATAGCTACATCTACTTGTGGAGTCATGCTCACTGTTCCGAGTTTTGGATTATCTTCATCTACTATATAGCTACGAGGTATTAAGTTACTTGCTACTAAGCCCACTTGCCAGTATTTAGAAATTACTTTTTGCACGCCAATATCAAAGTTCATCATCAACGCACTTCGACTTGTAGCGAACTGAAGCTCGTTCATTTTAGAAGCTGCGAACTCTTGCCCATAAATAGTAATATCTTGTATCTTGGTTGTTACACCAATATTAAAACCTTTAATATTAGCCCCTGTTGTAAAACCGTAATCATCAACTTGTATACCTGTATATAAAGAATATGATTTTAACGCACTAATAGCCGCAGCATTTAATGTTTTAGGGTCGCTTGTATTATAAAAAGGATTAATGATAGCATCACCGGGTTTACCATAGATTGGTGCTGCTAGTCCTAATTCTGCTAAAAAAGGATGGTCATCATATGTA
>CAMQUX010000081.1 GCA_947037905.1 uncultured Desulfovibrionaceae bacterium
AGGATCGGTTGTTAATCCGAATATTTCATTGCTTGAATTTTCTTGTACTTGTCCTTCAAGCACAAATATTTTATCGCTAACAAGTTCGATTTGTTCTTTTAATGATTCAGTTTCTTCTGCTGCAAGCTGTATATTGCCTAAATTTTCTGTTAAATGTTCAAGAGTTGTAGCAAAAGCAGAAAAAAGCTCTTCTTGATTTGCTACTTTAGTGTTTAGTGTGAGTATTTGTTCTTCATGTAGCGGTATAGAGTCTAATGTGTCGTCGCTAGTTTGTTGAGTTGTTTCTTCTAGTGCGAGTACTTTTTCATCAATAAGTGCAAGTTGTTCTTTTAAAGTAGTATTTTCTTCTAAAAGATTTTCTAAATTTTCGCTAAGGCTTGTATTTTTTTCAGTTGCGGCAGATATTTTTTCGACATTACTTTCGATATTTCCTTCAATACTATCAATAGCCATAGTAAAAGAGCTTGCAAGCTCCTCTTGTGCCTCGAGCTTAATCGCAAATTCTGTTATTTTATCATTGATATTTTTTTGGAAAGATTCGTCAAAAGAAAGTATTTTTTCATCATCATCGCTTGCGTCATCTGCGTTTAGATTGTCTGTAAGTTCAGTGATTTTTGTTTCAATAACGGGTAAAATTTTGGCATTTTCTTGAGCGAGATTTTGCAGTTGATCTTTTAGTGAGTCTATTTTCTCTTCAAAGAGCATAATATGTTCACGCAAATAGTCGTTCTCTCCAGATCCTGTGCCTGAAAGTGAGTTGTTGTTATTAGAAATCTCATCTTCTATTGTTTTGAGTGTCTTTACTAGAGAGTTGATTTGCTCATCGTAGGAATTAAAACGAGCATTTTCAAAAGAATCATTTTTGGTATTTAAAGATGAATTCATATATGTCATTTGATCTGCAATAGAGAGCATATTTTTCTTAGATGAATCCATTTCTTGTTTTAAGTAGAAAATTGCTTTTTTTAGAACATCAAACTCTTTTGGAGTCCCTGTAGTCTTTGATGGACCCGTTAAAGGATCTTCTAATTTGAGTGGTGCTTTTTTAGCTACAGTGGTATTATTTTGAACTTTGTTTATTACTTCTGCAACTGCAAGTGTCTCTACATTTATAGTTTCAGCTATATTAGCAGTTTCAGGTGCAGGTGTAATTACATCTGTGCTTTCAGCTACATTAGCAGTTTCAGGTGCAGGTGTAATTGCATCTGTGTTTTCAGCTATAGTGGCAGTTTTAGGTGCAGGTGTAATTGCATCTGTGCTTTCAGCTATAGTGGCAGTTTTAGGCACATCTATTATTGCATTTGGATCAATATTTATTGCAGTATCTGTAGTTTCAGCTGTAGTTATATCAGTATCAGTATCAGTATCTGTGGCTTCTGCTGCAAGTACATTTTGATTAATAAGGTCATCGAGGTCATCATCAATAGCAAGATCTAAGTTATTTTTTCGACTTGCAGGATCGAGATCAATGTCAAGACTTGGGATAACGAAAAGTTCGTCCCCAGCAGTAGGATTTTCTTGATTTTTTTTGTTCATAATTTACACCTCCAAATGATACAAACCCACTATAAAAGTAAAGAGGGTTGTTTGCAACCCTCTTTATATAAGATTTTTCTTTTTTTTACAATAGCCTATGGTGTATGGCAAGATGCACATTTAGTGCCGGCATTTTTGTTGCCTGCTTTAAATTCTACACGGTGACAACCAAGGCAGCTTCTTTTGTCTGGGCTATGGAACGCTGCGTAATAAGAATCTGGTCCTTTACGAGCTGCATAGTTATTATGACAACCGTCTGCATTACATGATTTAAATACAGGTTGGCCATTTTCTACAACGTGGTGACATTGAACACAGGCAATATCTTTATGCCCCTTACTGTGCCAAAATTTCACTGAGTCACGTTTTGCTTTTTGACCATCTGCTACTTTAAGTACTTTTTCCCCAGTCGGTGCTGGCGGATTTGCAGCATAAAGTGGCAAAGCTGCTGTTAATGCAACTAACAAAAATAGGCTAAAAAATAATTTCTTATTCATATCGAGAGTCCCCTTACTATAATATAAACATTTACACTTCTATTTAGAATAAAGAAGAGTTTATATTCTGTCAAGAGGGTTATAGTACTTTTAATACAAAAAAATAATGCTTTTACAGTATATATAAAATATTATCTATCTCTCTTTAAAAAAAACTCTTGAAAGACAAAGTTTATAGAAATGAAATGGATATTTTTTTATTCTAGTTACTTTCATCTTAGTAATAGTATTTATAAGATGATTTTTACTCTACTTTTCTTGTCATGCATATTATTTATCGGATATTTTTTGAAAAAAATAAGGGTACAGTTATTATTTTTTAGAAGAATAAAAAAACTCACTATAAAAGAAATATATGTATCTCAATTTTTAATGAGATAATTTTAATTTTTGAGCCGAAAATATAAAAAAGTTCTTTGTAAGAAAATAATTTCTTTAGCATATTTTCTATTTCTATTTCTATTTAGGGCTTCTTTTCAATATTTCTCTTCAGATTTTTTAAATAGCCTGTTTAGCTCATATATTTATCTAGTATTATCTATTTAATAAATCTATTTCAAATATATATGCAGTATTTCGTTTATTCCACAGTGACACTTTTTGCAAGATTTCGTGGCTGATCCACATCTTTTCCTAAAGAATCAGCTACCTCATAAGCAAAAAATTGCAAGGCTGGTAGAATATAAAAACTTGAAAGCGCATCTTTTGCTTTTGGTATAAGCCATGTATCTTCTGTATCAATATCATTTTTATCATTCACAAGCGCAAGAATTTTTCCGTTTCTTGCTTGCACTTCTAGTATATTCGATTTTGTTTTTGCAAAAAGACTATCTTGCGTTGCAATGGCAAAGGTTGGAAAATCTTTATCAATAAGCGCTATGGGTCCATGTTTCATTTCCCCTGCGGCGTACCCTTCTGCATGAATATAAGAAATTTCTTTCAATTTCAAAGCACCTTCTAGTGCGAGAGGAAAAGATAATCCTCGTCCTAAATAGAAACAACTTTTTGCATGGGCATATTTTTTAGCAAAATGTTTTGCATCAGCATGAAATTTTGGAAGTGCTTCTTCCAAAGTTTGTGCAATATTTTCTAAATCTGTAATATAATCAGACACTTCTTTTGCAGAAAGTGTATTTTTTCTTTGCCCATAATATAAGGCAAAAAGAAAAAGAACTACAAGCTGGCTACACATTGCTTTTGTTGAGGCAACGCTCATTTCTGGCCCTGCTTGTGTGTACACGATTCTATCTGCTTCACGCGAAAGGGTTGAACCTACCACGTTGCAAAGTCCTATGGTTTGAAGATTATTTTCTTTTGCAAGACGCAGCCCTGCTAAAGTATCTGCTGTTTCTCCTGATTGAGAGAGAGCAAAAACAACTGTTCCTTCTGGTAAAAGTGGCTCTCTGTAGCGAAATTCTGATGCTATTTCTACCTGAACAGGAATTTTGCATAATTTTTCTATAAGATGCATGCCCCAAAGTCCTGCATGGTATGATGTTCCACAGGCAACTATTCGTATTTGTTTAGGAATATCGAGTGAGTCCAGTTCTGGAAGAAGCACTTTCATATCTTTACTTATACGTCCTGCTAGGCAGTTATGGATAACTTGCGGCTGTTCATATATTTCTTTTAACATGAAATGTTTATAGCCACTTTTTTGCGCAGCTTGTAAATCCCAAGTAATGGTTGTAATTTCTTTTGTTATTGCTTTTAAATCAGTTGAGGATAAAACTTCCCATGAGTTACTGCTAAGTTTTGCTATTTCTCCATCATTTAAAAATACAGCAGAGCGTGTGTAAGGGAGAAAAGCTGGAATATCAGAGGCTAGAAAATATTCCCCTTGACCTACTCCTAAAATGAGCGGGCTTGATTTACGCACGGCAAATATTTGGTCTGGATAATCTTTATGGATAATAACAACTGCGTATGCACCTTCTACTTCTTGCATGGTGCATTGAAGTGCAGTTAAGATATCTTTTTTTTCGCTATAGTGAAATGATAACAGGTTTGAGAACACTTCTGTGTCTGTTTCTGATAAAAAGAAATAGCCTTTACTTTTAAGTTTATCTCGTAATTGTTCGTAATTTTCAATAATCCCATTATGTACAATTGTGAGTGTTTGTGCGTTATCTGCATGGGGATGTGCGTTTTCTTCTGTTGGTTTTCCGTGTGTTGCCCAGCGGGTATGTCCTATACCGTACATTGCATTAAAAGAGTGCTGTGTTGCTACTTTTTCTTCTAAATTAGCAAGTTTTCCTGCTGCTTTCACAGTGTGGATTTTATTTGCTTGTACAAAAGCTATTCCCGCAGAGTCGTAGCCTCTGTATTCTAGGCAAGAGAGTCCCTCTAAAAGAAGCGGCACAGCTGGGCGATGTCCTATATATCCAACAATTCCACACATAGTCGTATCCTTTTGATTTTTCTAGTGATATTTAGTAATATTAGCGATAGCTAGCAATATGAGTAATATTTAATAATGCTCAATGACACTATTCGTAATGTTTATAACGATTTATAAAAACTATCCCATTTGCTGAGAATACTTTTTAGTGCTTTTGCTCTATGGGAGCGAGTATTTTTTTCATCTGCACTGAGTTCTGCTGCAGTGAGTCCTGTTTTATTATCAATAAAAAGCGGATCATAGCCAAAGCCATTTGCACCTTTTAACTCTTCTGCAATTGTTCCTTGCCAGTATTCTTCGGCATGGATATATTTTCCGCACGGGCTGTAAATAACTATACTACAAACAAAGTGTGCTTGCCTTTGTTCTTTTGCTGTGTCAAAAAGTTCTTTCAAAAGCTTCTTATTATTTTTCTCATCTGTAGCATTTTCACCACTATAGCGAGCAGAATATACTCCTGGTGCGCCGTTTAGCGCTTGTACGCAGAGTCCAGAATCATCTGCTAGGGCTAAGTGTCCTGTTAGTTCTGCTACTGTTTTTGCTTTTATTAGTGCATTTTCAAGAAAAGTAGTGCCTGTTTCGGCAATGTCTGCGATATGAGGAAAATCTTCCAATCCCTGCACACTTAGTGTATAGTTTTGAAGTAGGGTTTGGAACTCTTTGATTTTTCCTTTATTGTGGCTTGCTAAAACGATAATGTTCATAATAACTATGTTCTTAACAATATTTTATTTTTCTTGCAAGTTTGTTCTGTTTTCTTATTTTTTTGTTTTGTACAAGATATTTTTTTATGAGGGTTTATGAATAATATAAAAGTATACACGGTAAGTCTTGGTTGTCCTAAAAATAGGGTGGATACAGAAAAACTTCTGGGCACTTTGGGCGATAAATACTCACCAGCAACAGAACTTTTTGAGGCTGATTTGGTGCTTGTAAATACCTGCGCGTTTATAGAACCAGCGGTTGAGGAATCTTTAGATGTGATACTCGGCATAGTGAAAGAATGCTCTACGTTAAAAACAAAAAAGCCACTGATTGCGGTTGCGGGCTGTTTGGTTAGCCGTTACGCAGATGATATACAAAAAGAATTACCAGAGGTGGATATTTGGCTTTCTACTAAAGAAATAGATAACTGGGGGAGTGTTTTAGCTGAAAAATTTGGGAGTATTTTTTCTGGTGAGGAGCGGTTTTTAGAAGATTCGAAAACCTACGCTTATGTAAAAGTTGGCGAGGGTTGTTCTCATAATTGTCAGTTTTGTACAATTCCTTTTATACGAGGCAAGCAAAAGAGTTTTGCGCTTGATTATTTATTAAAAGACGCACGTTTTGTGCTGAGTAAAAATATTCCTGAGATTATTTTAGTAGGGCAAGATACCTCAAGCTGGGGAACAGATTTTAAGCCTAAGGCAAAATTTCAGGAGCTTGTTTCTGCTTTTACACAATTAGAGGAAGAGGGTTTGAAGTGGCTACGGCTAATGTATCTTTACCCAGCAGGCTTAGATGATTCTTTTTTAGAGTTCATGGCAAAGCTTACAGATTCTGGCACAAAAACGCCTCTTTTGCCGTATTTTGATGTGCCTTTGCAGCATGCCCACGAAGAGGTATTAGCAAGTATGGGGCGTCCTTTTGCAAAAGAGCCTCGCAAGGTCATTGAAAAAGTACGTGGATATTTTCCAACAGCAGCCCTTAGAACTTCGCTAATAGTAGGATATCCAGGGGAAACAGAAGAGCATTTTAATTATCTGTGCGATTTTGTGAGAGAAGCACGTTTTCATCATTTAGGAGTTTTCTCTTACTGGGCAGAAGATGGAACAAAAGCAGCCAAGCTTCCAAATCAGGTAGATGCAGAGATAAAAAAATATCGTAAAGATACACTTATGCAGATACAACAAGAGGTATCTGAAGAAATTTTAAGAGAATATCGCCTAGAAACCCTTGAAATTTTAATAGAA
>CAMQUX010000082.1 GCA_947037905.1 uncultured Desulfovibrionaceae bacterium
GGATCCACAAGAAGATCCACAACCGCCGCCGCTAGCAATAGGTTTGGCAGATTCAACAACAAAACCATAAGCATTGATATCAACAGAGATATCGCCAGTTTCTTCAACTAAATCTTTTCCCATAAGAAAAGTAAAGCCAGCATGATCTTCAGATATATCATTGTCAGTTAGCTCATCCAGAGCTAAGTTAAGTTTAGGACCAGCTCAGCCACCAGACGCAAGGTAAATGCGAATAGGGGCAGCTTCTTTATCTGCAAAATATTCTTTCAATTGTTTTTCTGCAGCTTCTGTTACAGTAATCATAAAAGCCTCCTTAAATGGATTGATAAGTATAAATTAAACACTCTATCAAGCTTTGTCAAATGAGAAATGTTTTTTTCTTCTATTATTGACAAAATCTTAGAGAATAGCTAGACTTCTTCGTTCTGCTTAAGACAAATAAACATTTTATTATTTTTTGATTAATAATTTTATAAATTATTATTGTAAAATTTAAAAATAGAAACAAAATAATTTATAAAACAGACGACTAGAGATTAAAACTATTCCTTTTTATAGGAACAGTCTATTATATTTCTGATTTTTAGGAGAAATAAATGGAGCGAATACTTTTTTCAGAAGCTGAAATAGCTCGAATGCTTAAACGGCTAGAGTCAGAAATAGAAGAAAGACGTGGAGACGTGGAACAGCTTGTTTTCATAGGTATCCAGCGCCGAGGTGTGCATTTAGCAAAACGTCTGTATAAAAGTTTTTCTCAAAAACAAGAAAATGTAGCACTTGGAGAGTTAGATATAACTTTTTACCGTGACGACTGGTCAACCCTCGCCGTTCAACCTCAAATTAGCGCAAGTAATATTTCTTGTGATATATCGAATGCAAGTGTCATACTTGTAGATGATGTCTTGTATTCAGGAAGAACAATTAGGGCTGCCCTTGAAGCTTTGTCTGATTTTGGGCGCCCGAAACGCATAGAATTACTTGCACTCATTGACCGAGGACACCGAGAACTCCCTATTCAAGCAGACTATATTGGCAGAGCTGTGCCTACTGCAAAAAAAGAACATATAAATGTTTATATTCAAGAGCAAGATGGAAAAGAATATATTTCTGTAGAGAACGAGTAATTGTATGGAAGCAAAAAATAACGGTATTGTTTTAATCGGCATAGCTGGAGCGGGTAAAACTACACTAGGCAAGAAAATAGCTGAAAAATTAGGGCTTGTGCATATAGATACAGATTCCTTAATAGAAGCATATTATGGCAATAGCTTGCAAAATATTGTAGATGATCATGGTGCAGAAAATTTTTTAGCAATCGAGAACGCAGTTCTTGCTCAAGTGGATATGAAAAATGTAGTTATATCAACAGGTGGAAGTGCTGTGTATTGTGTTGATGCCATGAAAAGAATGCACGAACTGGGCACGGTAATTCATTTAGATATTCCCTGTGATGAATTTATCAAACGAGTCAGCGCAACACCAGACCGTGGTATTGTTGTTAAAGCGGGCTTTTCTTTGGCAGATGTATGGCAAGAACGACAAGCTCTGTATGAAAAAGAACGCAAGTTTGTAATAAATACAATGAGTTTAAGCGTAGAAGAAAGTTTAAATGAAGTGCTTAACTATTTAAAAAAGATAAAAAGTACACTTATATAATCGAAAAAAGTACGACAAATCAATATATTGTAAAAATATTTGAGAAATATGAGATTTTAAAAATATAGGATTTTAAGAAGGTAAAAGATGCAAAAAGCTCTTTTTTTAGACAGAGATGGAACTATAATCGTGGAGGAAGTATATTTACATGATCCTCAAAAAGTAGCAATTTTAGCAGGTGTTGCTTCTGGATTAAAAAAATTTCAAGAAGCAGGTTATTTGCTCATAGTTATAAGTAATCAGTCAGGGGTTGGGCGGGGATATTTTACACACACAGAAGTAGACGCAGTAAATAGGAAAATGTGTACATTATTAGCAGAAGAGGGTGTTAAAATAGATGGCATATACTATTGTCCTCATACGCCAGAAGAATTATGTAATTGCCGAAAACCAAACACAGGGCTTATAGATGCAGCGTGCAGAGATTTTTCGATAGATATACCACAATCAATAATGGTTGGGGATAAATTACTAGATGTAGAGCTTGCAGAACAAAAAAATATGCAAGGAGTGCTTGTTCTAACAGGCTACGGGAAAGAAGAGCAAGAGAAGCGAAAAGATATCACAGTGTGTGCGAGTTTAGACGAGTTAGCAGCGAAAATAATTTTGTAAAATAATTTGTAAAATAGTTAATCAAAAAAATAAAAAATAAAGAGTAATAAATGTCTAAAATAATAGTCCAGTCCTTAACAAAAAGCTATAGCGGCAAAGAACTTTTTCAAAATATAGGCTTTGAGGTTGTGCCAGGTATGCGCCTAGCTGTAGCAGGAGCAAATGGTTGTGGTAAAAGTACGCTGCTTCGCATATTAGCGCGAGAATTAGAGCCAGATAGTGGTAGTGTTATTATTCCTAAGAATGCCCGAGTTGGCTATGTTGCGCAGGATTTTCTAGCAGCAGATTTAGAAAAAACACTTATCGACTGGGTGCTTGAAGTATTACCATCTTGGGACGATTTTTGGAAAAGATGGGAAGATGCAGTACAAAAAAACGACGAACAGCTTTTAGTTAAACTCGGCAAAGAACAAGAAATGCTCGAAGCTGAGTACGGCTATGCACCAGAACATAAGGCTGAAGCAATACTTCTAGGGCTTGGTTTTGAAGAATCAGATTTTTCTAAAATTATTGGCACTCTTTCAGGTGGTTGGCAAAATAGAGTGAAATTAGGTCGAGTTCTTCTGCAAGGTGCAGATATTCTGCTTTTAGATGAACCAACAAACCATCTTGATTTAGAAGCAATAGAATGGCTCGAAAAATATCTTTTACAATTCGCAGGCGCGCTAGTGCTTGTTGTGCATGATAGAATATTTTTAGAAAATGTAGGTAATGCAATTTTATATATCTCGCAGGGAAAAACAAACATCCGTAAAGGGACGTTCTCAGAATTCCTTATTTGGGAAAAAGAAAATAGTGAGCAATTACAACGAGAAGCTGCAAAAATTTCCGCAAGAATAGATCATGAGCAAAGTTTTGCCGATAGATTTGGTGCAAAAGCCAGCAAGGCAACACAGGCACAAAGTAAGCTTAAAAAAATAACAAAACTAAAAGAAGAATTAGGCGCTGTTAGCGGACAAATGTCTAAGGCTAATAAAACACTTAATTTTCGCCTGCCGAAAACTTCTCGTGCAGATAAAATACCGCTTATGGTATCAGACTTATCTTTTGAATATGAAAATGGCACAAAACCTATTTGGTCAGGATTAAGTTTTCAAGTTTATCGCCAAAAAAAGATTGCGTTTCTTGCACAAAATGGTGCAGGTAAATCAACATTACTCAAACTTTTAGTGGGTGGTTTAAAACCAAATGCAGGCGAAATACAGCTTGGTGGGCATAGTTCAATTGGTTATTTTAGTCAGCATCAAACAGAAATATTAGAGGTCAAAAATACTGTGCTTACAGAAATTAGACGTCTAACAAGTCCTGCGTTAACAGAGGAAACTCTCATGGGCGTGTTAGGATTATTTTTGCTCAGTCAGAAATTTTTTCAGCGCGAAGTAGGTAAACTCTCAGGTGGAGAAAAAAGTCGCCTGCTTTTAGCTATTCTTTTTCTTTCAAATCATAACGTTCTTGTGCTCGATGAACCAACAAACCATCTAGATTTAGAGACTCGTGAGGGTTTAATAAACGCCCTTGCTAACTTTGATGGTACGCTACTTTTTGTAGCGCATGATAGATTTCTATTAACAGAAGTTGCAGAAGAATTATGGTTAATAGAAGAAGGTGGAATTGTAATATTTTATACTTTTGATGAATACGAAGAATATAAGAAAGAGAAGCAATTAAAAAATATTGGACAAGCAAAAGAACCAGTTGTTGAAGTAGAGATAAAAGAAGTAGTCGCACAAGAGGATAAAGGGAAAAAAGACAAAGAATCGAAGCGCAAAGAAGCAGATGAACGTAATGCGCATGCGAAGAAAATAAAGCCTTTACAGCAAGAATATGAAAAACTTGAAAAAGAGCTCGAAAAAAAAATAGCATTGCAAACAGAAAAAGAATCTGCCATGGGAAGTGAAGAAGCACTTTCCCAGCAAGAATTACTTTTAAAATTAAGTGTAGAATACAGCGAAGTGAGCAAAGAAATTGAAATGATATTTGAGGAAATGAGCAAGCTCGAAGAAATAATAAATGTAAATTTCGGTGAGTAAAAATGCACCAGAAAACACTCTATGTTTCCGCAGGAATAATTTGGAATAAGCAAAAATTGCTTGTGGCAAAAAGGCCAAAAGGAAAACCTTATAGTGGTTTTTGGGAATTTCCTGGTGGTAAAATCGAAACAGATGAAACAAGTGAAGAGGCTCTTAAACGAGAACTTTTTGAAGAATTAGATATAGATGTAACAATGAGTGTTTTTTGGAAATATAAAAAAGTTTTCTACGAACAAACCTGTGTACACCTTTATTTTTATCATGTTTTAAATTATGAAGGTAATGTAAAAGGAAAAGAGGATCAAGAAATTGACTGGATTTTACCAAGCAAGCTCTTAGAGAAAAATCTTTTACCAGCAAATGTTTTTTTAATCGATGAGTTAATACTTTATTCTTCAGGGAAAAAAGATTAAAATAATTATAATGAAAAATCCGTATTCATGTGGAGGCATAAATGAGTAGTTCACAACTTCGAGTAGCAGTAGTTGGAGCAACAGGAGCAGTAGGGCAGGAAATGCTCAAAACTTTGGCAGAGAGAAATTTTCCAGCTAAAGAAATAGTTCCTTTCGCATCAAGTCGGTCAGCAGGAAACAAAGTATCATATGCAGATGAAGAACTTGTGGTGGAAGAATTAACAAAAGATTCTTTTAAAGGCTTTGATATTGCTCTTTTTTCAGCTGGTGGTGATATATCAAAAGAATATGCACCATATGCAGTAAAAGCTGGTTGTGTTGTAATTGATAATTCCAATGCTTGGCGAATGGACGAAAATGTACCACTTGTTGTACCAGAGGTAAATTCGCATGCCCTAGCAGGGCATAAAGGCATAATTGCTAACCCAAATTGCTCTACAATTCAGATGGTAGTGGTCTTAAATCCTATCCATCAAGAAGTGGGTATAGACCGTGTAGTCGTATCAACTTATCAGGCAGTATCAGGCACTGGTCAAAAGGCTATCCAAGAGCTTGAAACTCAGGTAGGAAGGCTTTTTAGTGGTCAAGAGGTAATACCAGAGGTTTATCCGCACCAAATAGCTTTTAACTGTATTCCTCAAATAGATATATTTCTTGAAAATGGCTATACTCGAGAAGAAATGAAAATGACCCTTGAGACTGTAAAAATCTTGGGCGATCCATCTATTCGTGTTTCAGCAACAGCGGTTCGTGTGCCAGTATTTTATGGGCATAGTGAGTCACTAACTATAGAAACAAAGAGTAAAATGACTGCAGTAGACGCACGCACTTTGCTCGCACATTCAGCCGGCATAAGTGTTATAGATTATCCTGAAAAATCAGCATACCCAATGGCTGTAGATGCAACAGGCGAAGATGATGTTTTTGTTGGTCGTATTCGAGAAGACTTTACAATAGATAACGGTTTATGTATGTGGGTTGTATCAGATAATATTCGTAAAGGTGCAGCACTCAACGCAGTTCAAATCGCAGAAGTATTAGTTGAGCGTGATTTACTAAAAATAAGTGTTTAAGTAATAGAAACATACTTTTAGCACAAAAAAGAACAATATTATAAAAAGAAACAGTATTTTAAATAAGATTAAGTAGTTTTCAGAACTAAGTAATATTTACAATCTGTACTAAGTAATGTTTACGATCAGTAGTAAAATTAGAAAATGATAAAGCGCCTAGAAAATCCTTAAATTTTTTAGGCGCTTTATCATTTTTTTAAATAATCTTTTTTTAGTGAGAAAATAAAAGGTAGAATTTCCTATAAACATCTAGAACATCTAAAACATCTAAAACATAGAAAACATAGAAAACATAGAAAATTATTTTTATTCTTATATGTCCATACGTATTTTTGAATTATGCTATCTTTATTAAAAGTGAAAATAAAAAGGGAAATTAAGTTACATATAGCTATCTATTAATGAAATAAATCAAATATTGCAAGAATAGGAGCCCCTTTGTGTAAAATTATTTTATAGTAATTTGCTTACTAGGCTTGTCTTCTATTGTAAGACCCTTACAGTTTTTACATGAGCAACATGAGCCTTGTTTTTTACTATTAAGAACTTGTCTTAGAACAAGTAAACCTGCAACAGCAACAATTGTTATCACTA
>CAMQUX010000083.1 GCA_947037905.1 uncultured Desulfovibrionaceae bacterium
GAAGTTTTTTAGGTAAAATTATAAAAAAGATTTTTGTCTTTATCTTCCCTCCTGGGCTCGATGGAATTTTTGGTGCAATACTTGGACTTATTGAAGGATATATTATTGTACTGCTCATGATTTTCGTCCTAAATCTTTTAGCCTCAAACCCACAGTTTTTAAGTGACTCAAAAATTGCGAATTTCAGCAGACCTATTCTTATAAAAATTGAACGACTCGCTCCAAGTAACATTAGAAGAGCATTCGATTATATACCAAAACCTGAACAGCCAATTTTTTAGCTCGTGCTTATTTATAATTTGTTTTTGGCTCTAGCTTTGGTTTGATATCTTATTTGAATGTATTTCTGCCTTGGCTTGATTTTAATTAATTAAGATTACTACTGATTATATCAGCTTTAAAATACGGTTTTACTTCTTTTAATCTTTTACCCTTACTATTATTTAGTTTTATTTGCTCAATTGCAGTATTTTTGCTAGTGTTTATAAAATAAAAGGAAGTTCATGTCTCAAAATCTAAATACATTACACGATACTATAGAAAAACTCCTTTCTGAAGATGGCTGTCCTTGGGATATTGAACAAACCCCTTCATCACTTTGCGATTATCTGCTTGAAGAATGTTTTGAACTTATTGACGCTATTAAAAGAGATGACGCAAAAGACGCTTTGGAAGAAATGGGAGATGTTATTTTCCTGCTCGCCTTAATCGCTAAAAAATACCAACAAAATTCTGATTTTTCTTTTGACGACGCACTACAGTCTGCAAAGATGAAAATGATCAGACGCCATCCGCATGTTTTTGCAGATACCGAAATAAAATCCAAAGAAGAACAACTTATTTTATGGGAACAGATAAAAAGAAAAGAACGAAAGAGCGAAAATAAAGATGATTCGCCTTTTTCTGGTATTCCTGTTGCGCTTCCAACTCTCTTAAAAACCTACAGAATACACTCTAAAAGTGCCAATGCTGGTTTTAGTTGGGAGAAAACAGCTCATGTTTTAGATAAAGTTCATGAAGAGTGGCAAGAGTTAGACGAAGCCATTGAGAGTAAAAATCAAGAACATATGGAAGAAGAGTTTGGCGATTACCTTTTTACTCTTGTAGAATACGCAAGAAGATACGGTATAAAAGCAAACACTGCTCTTGAAAATGCAAATACAAAATTCTTACACCGCTACGAGCTTATGATAGCAATCGCAAAAGAACAAAACCTTGAACTTTTAGATTTACCTATTGAAGAAAAAGAAAAATTTTGGAACCTTGCAAAACAAAAAGCTAAACAAGAAAGTAAATAAAACTAGCTAGCTAAAAAAATTAAGAACTTAGATGTAAAAAACAAAGCAAAATAGAGACTATAATTTTCGATATTGAATCAATAGTCATAGTTAAAAATAAAATAAAGTAAAATAACACGTAAATAAAGTAAAAAACTTATAAAAAGGAGCTCCTTATGCCATCTTTTGACGTTGTAAGTAAAGTAGATATGCAAGAAGTTGATAATGCATGCAATAATGTAAAAAAAGAAGCCGAGACTCGCTATGACTTTAAAGGTGTTCAAACAGATATCACGCTCAATAAAAAAGACGCTATAATAAATGTTTCCACAGGCGATGAAATGAAAGTACGTGCCATTTGCGAACTGCTCTCTGCTAATTTTGTTCGCAGAAAAATTGATCCAAAATGCCTCACTTTCTCAGACCCAGAAGCGACAAGTCTTGGACGATTAAAATTCACCGCAACAATTCAGCAAGGCATATCAAAAGAGCATGCGCAGAAAATTGTTAAAGTTATCAAAGATAAAAAACTTAAAGTACAAGCTGCAATCCAAGATGAGCAAGTACGTGTTACTGGTAAAAAAATTGATGAGCTACAAGAAGTTATCGGAATTTTGCGTGATGCAAAAATCGACATCCCATTACAATTTATAAACATGAAGTAAAAATACCCTATGAGCCTTATTACACTCCAGAATATCTGCCACAATTTTGTGGGCATTCCGATTTTATCCCAAGCAAATCTAACAATCGAGAACAAACAAAAAATTTGTCTTGTTGGTAGAAACGGTGAAGGTAAATCCACTTTCTTAAGCATTCTAACAAAACAGCTTGTGCCAGATAAAGGCACTGTTGCTTATAATAGCGGCATAACCGTGAGCAGTCTTCCTCAAGAAGTCCCTACACATTTTAAAGGCTCAAGCTACAGTATTGCTTGCTCGTTTTTAGGAGCTGTTGGTGATGCGCTTATAAAATATCATAAAGCGCTCGATGCACTCACTTTAGATGGTTCAGACTCTAAAGCTTTAGATGATATGGCTGATGCTCAAACAATCATAGACGAGCTCGATGGCTGGCAAAAGCATCAAAAACTTACTGAGATATTTTCAAAACTCTCTCTAGACCCTGATGTGCTTTTTGAGACACTCTCAGGTGGTGGCATGCGCCGAGTACTGCTTGCAGGAACTCTTGCATCAGATCCTGATGTGCTTATTTTAGATGAGCCTACTAACCATCTTGATATCGATTCTATTCTTTGGCTTGAGAAATTTTTACTCAAATTTACAAAAACTATCCTTTTTGTATCACATGATAGAACATTCACAGAGAATATTGCTGACCATATTATTGAGCTAGATAGAGGAAATTTACGTTTCTTTAAAGATAGTTATTTTAAGTATCTTGAAAAGAAAGACGCACTTGCACTTGAAGAAGAACGTCATAATTCCCTTTTCGATAAAAAACTAGCACAAGAAGAAGTTTGGATACGTCAAGGTGTAAAAGCACGGCGTACCCGTAATATGGGACGAGTGCGAGCTTTAAAAGACTTGCGCTCAGAGCGAAAAGAACGCAGAGACCAGCAAGGAAAAGTAAATTTTGTCGTACAAGATGCGCATTTATCGGGCAAGCTTGTTGTTGAGGCGAAAAATGTTGATTTTTCTTACGAGAACAAACAAATTTTATCCGATTTTTCAGTCAATATCATGCGTGGCGACCATATCGGAATCATTGGACCAAACGGATCAGGTAAAACAACGCTCATAAATGTGCTCCTTCAAAAAGTAAGTCCAGACGCAGGCGTTATAAAGCTTGGAACAAATATAGAGGTTCTTTATTCTGATCAGTTAAGACAGACCCTTGATTATAATAAAACTGCCAAAGAAAATATAGCTGCCGGTAGTGACTGGGTTGAAGTTAACGGACACAGAAAGCATGTTATAAGTTACTTAAAAGACTTTCTCTTTACCAAAGAGCGAATGGACACTCCTGCAAAGCATCTATCAGGTGGGGAAAAAAACAGACTGCTCCTAGCGCAACTTTTCACACGTCCTGGAAATCTGCTTATTTTAGATGAACCAACAAACGATCTCGATCTTGATACTCTCGAACTTTTAGAAGAAATTCTCTTAGACTACAAAGGCACGCTGCTACTAGTTAGCCATGATAGAAGATTTATCAATAATATTGTAACATCAGTACTCGCTTTTGATTATGACGGTGTTTTACGAGAATATGTAGGCGATTATGACGACTGGAAAGCTGCTTCTCCAAAGCCTCTTGATAAAAAAGATGAGAAAGCTAATAAAATAGAAAAATCAAAAAGTGAAAAGAGTGTTAGCGAAACTACTGTAGCAGAAAACACTCTCGAAAATCTTCAAGATAATAAAAATACAAAAGGTGCTGAAAAAAAGAAAACTAACTTTAAAGACCAGTGGGAGCAAAAAGAGCTTTTAAAAGAGCAAGAAACACTTCCATCAGCTATAGATGCGGCAGAAAAAGAACAAGCAGCTCTTTTAGAATTTATGAGCGAGCAAGATTTCTATAAGAACACGCAAGAAATAATACAAGAAACACAAAATAAGCTTGATATGGCAAAAAATACTTTAGAGAAACTTTATGAGCGCTGGGAAATTGTAGAAAGCAGACTTGCAGAGTTTGCATAATATAATAGATATGAATAAAGACCTGCCACTACTTTTGACCATTTTTGGTATCACATTAATTTCTGTGCTAGGTATTTCTTCACTGTTTCCACTTATGCCATATTTTCCTGATATGTATGGTGTCCCAAAAGAATCTGCAGTGCTTGCCATAAGTATTTTTAGCTTATCTGGGCTTATTTTCGCTCCTTTTATTGGTATTGCGAGCGATACTTTAAGTAAGAAAAAATTAATCCTTTTTGCGCTTATTCTTTTTACGCTCACAGGTCTTGCTTGTTTTTTTACTAGAAACTGGACGCTCTTTTTAGTTTTACGCTTCGTGCAAGGCATAGCAGCAGGCACCTGTAATATTTTGAATATGATTCTTATTGTTGAACTTTTTCCTAAAGAAAAACACAGTCGCTACATTGGCTATAACGTGATTGTGCTCACACTTGGTACTGCTGTATTTCCTGCACTTGGCGGGGGCTTTTCCCTTTTAGGCAACTTCTATCCTTTTTTACTCTCACTTTTAACACTCCCAACTATTTTTCTCATACTTCGTTATTTTCCAAAACTTGAAGAAAAACCTAAAACAGTTTCCCCAAAAGCATATTTTGCAAATTTTATTCAGTCCTTAAATCTATCTTTTCTGCTTCCTCTTTTCTTAGCTGTTTTTATTCTTTTCTTTTTACTTTCCGGAACGCTCATAACCGCCTTTCCTTTATTTGCTGAGCAAAAATTTCAGACAAGCTCTTTTCATATTGGGCTCATTTTTTCCCTTGCCTCTTTATGCTCTTCCCTTTTTGCTTTTTTTATCTTTAGAATGAAAAAACAACTCACTTTCTTTCAAAAAATAAGCCTCGCAAGCCTTACGTATATTATAGCATCTGCTTTTTTTCTTTCTTTTACATCGTTTTACAGTATGTTCTTACCTATTCTGCTCTTTGGCTTTGCGCAAGGGCTCGCTTATCCTTCTTGTATTAATTTGCTCTTAAATAACACCAAAATGGAATTAAATGGCGCTTATATGGCTCTTAACGGGCTTGTTCTTCGAGCAAGTCAGAGTATTGCGCCTGTTTTTTGCTCCTATCTCTTCCTTGAAAAAGGCTCCTCAACCCTCTTTATTTTCTCTATTATTTTAGCTGTGATATTTTTTATTGACTGTTTGTTTATAAAAAAATATAAATAAGCTTGCTCTCCTTTTATATGTGTATACGTGCTAAAATATCTGTGAAATAAAAATCACCCCTAGATATTTTTTAAACTTCCATAATATATAGATAGATTTACCCGCTTATGAAAAATGCTCTTAATGGATTTATTATTACCGCCACAGGAACAGATGCTGGAAAAACGTGCATAACCGCAGGTCTTTTACAACACTTTGCAAATCTATACCCCAATGGCTGTATTATTAAACCTGTACAAACTGGCTGTAGTTCCCCGCAAGATACAGACGCTTTTTTCTGGAAAAAAATTGCTCAAAATACACAATACCCACCACATATTGCAAGCCTAGAAACTTTTAAGCTTGCAAGTTCTCCGCACCTTGCAGCACTTGAAGAACAAAAAAACATCCAAATTGCAACACTCTTTACCAAGTTTAAAAAAGAATGCAAATGCTACGACTGGACGCTCACAGAAGGTGCTGGTGGTTTGTTTGTCCCTTTAAATGAGAAAGAACTTTTAATTGATTTTTTTGCGCTTCTTAATCAGCCTATAATTCTTGTTATAAATAATAAACTCGGCTGTATTAATGAAGCACTCCTTTCTATAGAAGCACTTAAAATCCGCAATCTTCCTCTTTTAGGGCTCATATTTAACGAACCCACCCCTTGCGCTAATGAAGACGAAAAAAAAATCCGCACAGATAATATTCATATTATAAAAAAACTCACTCAAGTCCCTATCCTTGCAAGTACCCCCTATATAACAGACTCTTATTTAAGTGTACCTTTTATGCAAAAGCTTACTGATGCCTTAAAAGATATTTCCTTTTCCAAAAACTATGATTTTTTATATAACAATAACAATCCATTATCTTGTACTAACGATACTATACCCTCTGATACTTTGAGTTCATTTTCTCCTAAACACCTTTCATCTCTTAACGATAACTGCCATACTGATAATTATGGTATACATTCAAGAAAAGATAAGGCTCAAAATGCGTCCATAAATTACTCTTGCACAGAAGACTCTTGCACAGAAGACTCTTGCACAGAAGATTTTTATCTAGAAAATCATCATACAGAAGACTCTTTCATAAACGCCCTGCTATCAAAACGTCCGTCTGATGAGCATATCAAAAACATGCAAGATTTTGATAAAGACCATCTATGGCATCCTTACACGTCCATGAGCGCTCCTCTCACAAGCTATACCGTTCTTGGAACAACTGGAACACATATTTATAGATCGG
>CAMQUX010000084.1 GCA_947037905.1 uncultured Desulfovibrionaceae bacterium
AAGACGCATCAGTTGCCCCACCTGTGTCACTTGCTGCAAGCTTTTGCATTTTCTCTGTTATGCCAGTTATAACACCTACATAATCACGAACATTTACTGGTAAGAAAATAAGCCCTGCTTCTAATTGCTCTTGCATAACTTTGCTGAGCTCATTTTCAAGTGATACTAATTTCTCGTTCACTAAACCGTCTAATGTTCCCTTATCATAAGCCTCGAGTGCAAGAGGATGCACGCCAATGTTACCAAGCATAAATTCTGCTCGTAAAAGACCTACTTCAAAATCTGGAATTTGACGCAGGCGAGATAAGAACAAAGACTGCCCTACATCTGCAAGCACAAGCCCTACATTTGTACGAGTTTCAGGAATTGTTGCGGTGTTTAATTCTCCACCAACTTCAACTAAAGGAAGCAGCCCACGATATACTCGACCTGTTGAGCCATCTACTGTTATTTCTTGCCCATTAAGCATTCTTAATGCTTCGAGTCGTTGAATACCTATAATTGCTGGAATGCCTAATTCTCTTGACGTAATAGCAGCATGGCTTGTATCTCCGCCAACATCTGCTAAAATTGCAGATGCTACTCGCATACCTGGAACCATATCTGGATCGGTTCTATCTGCTGCTAAAATATCACCTTTGTTAATTTTATTAAGCTCTAATGCTGAACGTAGGAAACGAACGGTACCTTGACCTGCACCCCTTGATGCTCCATTTCCTTCTAAAATAACTTTTGCACTAGCTATTGCTTTTGGATCTACCTCACGGCGACGCATGTAAATTGTATCAGGATGCAGTTCTAATTCTTCATTCCAACGTGTTTCAGGGCGTGCTTGCACAAACCATAAACGATCAAGCGCATCAAAACAGAACTCAGAGTCCATTATCATGCCACCGTAAGCTTTTGAAATACTACGTACTCCACGTGCTACTTCTTCTGCCTGTGCAATTGATAAAGACCAACGATAAACTTCATTAGCTGGAACATCTACATCTTTTGTTCCGCCTAAATCTTCATCATAAATTATCTTCATATCTTTACAACCCATAAAACGAATGACTACTTCGTCATGGTCTGTTCTTTGAAAAACATAAAATTTATCTGGCGTTACCATACCACCAACTACTGACTCACCTAGTCCGTAACTTGCATCTATTGATACTAAATCATTCTTATCTGTACCACGACAACCTGTTGCTGTATCTGCACTAAAGGCTGTTCCTGATATTAAAGGATTTATCATACGCATTATACAAACAGACAAAGATGTATTCTCAATCGCCCATTCTTTTTTTGCTTCTTCTGCTATAGTTACATCACCTGTTTCTTCTGCAAGTGTTACTGCATCTAGAATTGCTTCTCGGCGATAAGTCATGCTGCGTAAGTTATAAGCAGATGCGCAGTCCCAAAGATATGCTTCAATACAACGTTCTTCGCCACGAATATTAAGATACGTATCTTGCAAGCCTGCAAATGCTTTCTTACAACTATCTTCTCCTGCTGCTGATGAACGTACTGCTACTGGCTCATTTTCAAGCCCTGCATCTTGACAGATTGCTAAATATGCAACTCGTACCGCTTCTTGTACATCTTTTGGCATTACTACTGATAGTATAGCTGTTTGCACAAGTACTGAACGTTTGCGTAATTGGTCAATACCTTCTGGAGATGTTGCAAAACCATCTACAACGTTATTGATAAATAAACGTAAAGGAATTTCTGACCCAGCTTGGTTTACTTTTTCTGTTTGTACTTTTACAGCTAAATTTCGCACGAGTTTACGAATAAAATCGGTATCCTCGTTTACTTCTGATTCTTCCCAATCTATTACATTATATTCTTTTTCTACGATTTGACGCACAAGAGCTGCGTTCACGCTTGTTTCATCGAGTACTTTATGGAAACATATAGAAGATATTGCTCGAAACTGTGGCGCACGAATATTCTCAACTTGGCTAATTAATGCAGTATTATAGTTTTTTCCGCCAACTATTATTTCTGCCTCAGTGCCAATTGCTACTATATCTGCCCCTGTTAAGACCAACTGTAATTGTAATGCATCCACTTTCGTATTTTGAGTGGTTTTTTCTTTTTTTACACTATCGTTTACAGCTTGAACATCAGTCTTAGCCATCTTTTTTCTCCTGTAGGAATATGTTTTTTTTTAAAATCACTTAAAATCTATTACTATTTAACTTACTTTTATCACTATTCGCATTAAGCTTACTTTTATCAAAAAAAGTTACTTAGCATCAACAATAAAATCAAAATCTATTATTTTTCGCTTTTTTGCCCACAATATGGACAATAAACGTACTCACCATTTGGTAAAATCTTATTACATGTTATACACTGACTCGCACCTTCTCCAAGCTCCACTAAAAGTTCTCGCTCAAAGACTGGAATCATTTTCCTATCTTCTTCAAAATCAGCAAACTTTGTCACCCGAAGTACTGTTCCATCACATGGTGCTAAAATTGACTTCTCTTGTTTCATTATGGATATATTAAAAAGTTCATCGCCTTTTTTAACGATATCTCCTGGTTTAACATACATTATCCACAAGTCCCCGTTTGAAGGAGAAGCTATATGATTGATATTATTAGGATTTGCGAACTCAATAGAATCTTTATCTTTACTACTTGCTTCTGTAACTTGTACCTTATGGCTTACTTCGTCAGAATCGATAGTACAACGCACTGTTGAAAAGCCTGAATCATCAGCTTCGCTTACGCCTAATAGTTTTAATCTATGCGGTTTACCATTTGATGTTTCAAAATTGAAGCTCTCGCCTACTTCTAAACCTTCAAACCAGACATTAAGCGGTAAATTATTTGCATCACCATATTTTTCTTTAAATGCTATGGTAACAAGCGCATCTACTGGATGATTAAGGAACATCACAAGTTCTTCTTCTGTTGCTTCACGTGATAATTTGCTCTCGAGTGCTTTTTTCTCAACTGCAATATTCACATCAGACAAACTTTTAAGCGGCGATTCTTCTACGCGTTTTGCAATAGCTGCTTTCCATTCATTACCAAAAGCGCTCTGATACACCCAATCTGCTGGGAAACCTAACGGTAATTTGCCAAACTTTCCTAACAATAACTGACGAAACGCATCGTTGCAATCTCGGTAAATATCAAGGCGCGCTTGCTCTTCTGCTGCACTTAACTCTTCTTCTTTTTTAGTATTAACATTCTCAAGAATATTTAATAAGCGAGTAACCTCGACCATTCCGCCTCGTTTAAAGGCTCCTGTTACTGCTAAGAATGCGGTATTCCAAGTTATTTGTGAACCCGGAGTTACATCATGATAACGTACTATTTTGCGTATTCCTGCTAAGAATTTAAGCATATATGAAAGCAAATGAATATACCCTTGCTTGCATGCTCCTTCTTGAGAAGAAGATGTTGCTCCACCTGGCATTGCATGCTCAAGAACATCATGATCGACCCCTTGAAAGTACGGTGAGCAGTATTTATCATAATATGGCATAATTTGCTTAAGCATAAAGCCTGTTGCGCGAATTTGCTCTTTATCTAAATGCGTTTTTAGCGAAAGTTCTTCTTCCATATAACTTGCAGTAGAAAGCACATCGCCCTGTCCGTACCAACGAACAGCAGCACCAATTGCGGTATCTACTATATGCACGCCAGCGGCTGCTGCGGCTCCTGTTGCTGGAACAAAAAGACCGTCTGTTACGTGCCTATGGCTATGCAGTACGAGTTCTGGATATAATTTTTGTAAGCCTTGCACTAATTCTCGGTTAAATTTAGGCGGGCAAACGCCTGCCATATCTTTTAAGCCTAGAATAATTTTTCGTGAGGCTTCGTCTGCGTTGACGCCCATAACTTCTGCACACATACGAACTATTGATTTAGTTGCTTCTAAATAATACGCAACATCAAAGCCTTTAGCATATGATATAGAGAGTGCTGGCTCAAATATTTTATTTGATTCATTGAGTGCTACTTCTGCAAAAGGACGCATATTTTCTGCATGATTTAAGAAATCAAAACAGCGAATAATATCGTAATGTTTGCAAATAAGCTCACCTGTGCGGCGCATGATATTGCGCGGCTGCGGTTTATAGCCAAGAATATTTGTTGAACGGATTAATATCTGCTTAAGTGTTTTTGGTGCTAGCTCGTTCCATTTTGCGGCTTCCTTAAACGGATACGTCATATTAGCAAGCATTGCCACATGGAAATGTGCTCCGCCGCCATTTTCTAATGAGAAGAAACCACATTTATCTAATAAAGGAGCAATTTTCATGTCCTCTGCTAAGCGAAAACGGTTACCACTATTAGACTGCGTAGTATCACGACTTGTGGTATCGGTAAAATGTACAATCCCTTTTTCTCTATCTTCTCTTAGTCTGTCTAAGATAGTATCACGAGGCATATCACGATTAAAGCGACTTTCAAAACTGCTCTCGCAAATAATTGGATCAACAAACTCAATAGCGCCTAGACGCTTATCGGCAACGCCACGATAATCTCCAAGTTTTACGTACTGATTATATCCAACGGCGGATATCTCTGCCACTAAACGAGAAAGGCGAATTGCTTCTGGCTCTTTATCGTCGTAGCTCATGAGCTCATCTTTATAGATGCGAACAAAATTCGTATCATAATCACCATTTAAAAATACAGGATGATTAATTACTTGTTTATGAAAAGGTATGGTAGTTTTCACTCCACCTATAAAATATTCTTTTAAAGCTCTATTCATAAGCTTTACGACTTTTTCCCAGCTGCGCCCATAAGTGATAAGAAGTGCGGCTGCGGAATCGTACTGCGACGGGAAACGGTAACCTGTACAGATACAAGAATCTATACGAACACCTTGCCCACCTGATGAAACATAGCGTGTGATAAGCCCTGCGTTTGGCGAGAAATCATCTTGCGGATCTTCGCAGTTTATACGAACCTGCATAGCATGCTGATACGGCTTGACTGTTTCTTCTGTAAAACGAAGCTTGCCACCAAATGCTATGGAAATTTGCTCTTCTACTAAATCGATACCGTAACGGCATTCGGTAATACCATGCTCTACTTGTAGGCGTGTGTTTACCTCGATTAAATATGCACGTCCCTCTTTATCAACCAAAAATTCAACAGTTGCTAAAGAATAGTAGCCTACAGCGCTTACGAGCTGTCTTGCGTATGCTTTGAGTTCATTTCGTAACTTATCGGTAAATTGTGGCCAAGGAGACGGTGTTATCTCTACTAATTTTTGATGATTTCTTTGTACGGTACAATCACGTTCATCGAACGCAAAAACATTACCATATTTATCTGCGATAACTTGTATTTCGATATGCCTAATTGATGTTAATAAGCGCTCTACATAAAGACGAGGGTTACCAAAAGATGCTTTTGCAAGTGCTGATGCTTTTTGGAAAGCAGACTCAAGCTCTTCTTCTTTGAATACTTCGTAAATACCACGACCGCCGCCGCCGCCCTCTGCTTTAAGCATAACTGGAAAGCCAATTTTTTTAGCGATTTCTTTAGCTTCTGCTAAAGATACTGCCTCTGGAGAACCAGGAACAACAGGCACACCAAGCTCTTCTGCAAGTTTGCGCACTGCGACTTTATTACCAAGTATTCGCATAGGCTCACGTGGTGGCCCTATGAATAATATACCGTTATCTTCACATTTTTTAGGAAAAGATTCATCTTCTGAGCCAAATCCCCAACCAGGGTGAATAGCTACGACTCCGCGTTCTTTTGCTTTTGCAATTATAAGATCAAGATCTAAATAGGAGCGGGAATTTTCCCCTAAGAGTAAAAGTTCTGTTGCCCCATTTGTAGCTGGAGAAGTTTTATCTACATCTGTTGCTGTCATTATAGCGACCGCGTCAAACATTTCAGTTATAGCACGACATATGCGTCGTCCTGGGATACCTCTATTTGCTACAAGTATTCCTTTGCCTCTAACTTCTTCTACTACCTGCTCAAAACTTTTTTCTGGCATAATACACCTATAATATACTTATATTTTTATTTTTATTTATATACGCAAATACTGCCTGAATTTATTCGAAACTCAGTCTTGTCTTCTTTTAAAAGTACCAATCGTCCTCGACTATCTACTCGGAGAATTTCATATACTTCTCTGCTAGAATTTTCTAAATAAACCTTATGCCCTCTATAAGCTAAGCGATTACTTACTACAGAGACAAATTCCTCATCTTTTAAACTCAGCAATCTATTCTCATACACTTTTTTCAATTTTTTTACAAGTCCAGACCACACACTAAAAGGCAATAAACTCTCATTTTTATTTTCGAGCGTTCCGGCTGGAACCTGTGC